>NZ_JBARVQ010000564.1:0-18509 GCF_049646345.1 Albidovulum sp.
CCAACACCCATACGCAGCTCTTGTTCTTCTCGACCGACGGCATGGTCTACAAGCTGAAGACCTGGCGTCTGCCGATGGGCAGCCGGACCACCAAGGGCAAGGCCATGGTCAACATCCTGCCGATCCCGACCGGCACCTCGATCGCCGCGATCATGCCGGTGGATGTGCCCGAGGAAGAGTGGGAAGACCTGCAGATCTTCTTCGCGACCTCCGAAGGCGATGTGCGCCGCAACGCGCTTTCGGACTTCACCAACGTGAAGTCGAACGGCAAGATCGCGATGAAATTGCCCGAGGGTGTGAACCTCGTAAACGCCCGTATCTGCGACGAAAATGACGATGTCATGCTGGTCACGGCCCTTGGCCGCGCCATCCGCTTCCCGACGACCGAAGTGCGCATCTTCAAGGGTCGCGATTCGACCGGCGTGCGGGGCATCCGGTTGGCGGCAAAGGACAAAGTCGTGTCGATGTCGGTCATCCGCCATTTTGAGGCCGACCCGTCCGAACGCGCCGCCTATCTCAAGCAACGTCGCCTGATGGCCGGTGTAACCGAGGATGAGGCGGCGGATGAGGATGATGAAACCGTCGCTGAAGGCCAGCTTACGCAGGAACGCTATGCCGAAATGTCAGCGGCCGAGGATCTGATCCTGACCATCTCCGCCAAGGGCGCGGGCAAGATCTCGTCCAGCCACGACTACCCCGTGCGCGGTCGCGGCGGTCTGGGTGTCATGGCGATGGACAAGGCAATGCGTGGCGGATCACTCGTGGCGTCCTTCCCGGTTGAGGGCGACGACCAGATCATGCTCGCCACCTCAACCGGTCAGTCGATCCGCTGCCCGGTCGAAGGGATCAGCTTCCGGTCGCGTTCGGCCGGCGGGGTCAAGGTTTTCGATACCGCGAAGGGCGAAGAGGTGGTGTCGGTTGCCCGTATCGCGGATCAGGGCGAAGACGACGCGGAATAATGTTGCCAAAAATCTGCGATGAGGGGCGGAAACTTGCCGGTTTCCGCCCCTCTTGCATTAATGAATTGTTAGTCAATTAAGATCAGTCTTCAATAATGTTGGGGACTATCTGGGGATTAGTGGTGAGCTGACTGTCGCGGCCGGTATCCGGCTGTATTGAGGAGACGGGATATGAGCTTGTCTGATTTTGCCGAACCGGCCCGGCGTACCACACACGACCGGCCCGGCCTTGTTGAAAGCTTTCTGGGCTGGCTGAACAATCCGGCCAGTGATCGCATGAAGACGGAAAAACCTGCCGACAAACGGGGGCCCGTGCACAGACGGCGTGAAAGTGGATATCTGCACGATATCGGCATCTGAACCGGGATGCCCCGGTTGCCGGGGCTTTTCAAACACCGCGCCATGACCTAAGTCGCCAATCATGCGCGAAACACTTCACATCGTCGGTGGCGGCATGGCCGGGTCCGAGGCCGCCTGGCAGGCTGCCCGGGCCGGAATACCGGTCGTCATCCATGAAATGCGGCCCAAGGTCGGCACATTCGCCCACCGGACCGGCAATCTTGCCGAGATGGTCTGTTCGAATTCCTTCCGTTCGGATGATGACGAACGCAATGCCGTGGGCCTTCTTCACTGGGAAATGCGCGCAGCCGGTGGGCTGATCATGGAGATGGCCGACCATCATCGTCTGCCTGCAGGCGGCGCGTTGGCCGTGGACCGCGATCCGTTTTCCGAATCGGTCACCGAACGCCTGCGAAATCACCCACTGATCAGCGTCTCGGATGAAGAGATCACCGAACTGCCTACGGGTGGCCACTGGATCATCGCGACCGGCCCCCTCACCTCCGGCACTCTGGCCGAGGCGATCCGGGCAGAAACCGGCGCTGAAGCGCTGGCCTTTTTCGACGCCATCGCCCCCATCGTCTATGCCGAAAGCATCGACATGTCGGTCGTCTGGGCCCAGTCGCGCTATGACAAGGGCGAAACGGAAGCGGAACAGAAGGCGTATCTCAACTGCCCGATGACAAAGGCGGACTACGAGGGCTTTATCGACGCACTGCTGGCGGCCGACAAGACCGAGTTTCATGAGGGCGAAACGGCAGGTTACTTCGATGGTTGCCTGCCGATCGAGGTGATGGCCGAACGCGGGCGCGAAACCTTGCGCTTTGGCCCGATGAAACCGGTTGGCCTCACGAACGCGCACCGCCCGGATGTGAAACCCTATGCCGTCGTCCAGCTGCGCCGCGACAATGCGCTTGGCACGCTCTACAACATCGTCGGCTTTCAGACCAAGATGAAGTATGGCGCCCAGACGGATGTTTTCAAACGCATTCCTGGACTTCAGGATGCCAGCTTCGCGCGTCTCGGCGGTATCCACCGCAACACCTTCATCAACTCACCAACGCTGCTTGACGCGCAGATGCGGTTGAAGTCGCGGCCCAATATCCGTTTTGCCGGTCAGATCACCGGGGTTGAGGGCTATGTCGAAAGTGCCGCGATGGGGCTGCTTTCGGGCCGCATGGCCGCGGCAGAAATCCTTGGCCGCGACCTGCCCGCGCCGGGACCGGAAACCGCGATGGGCGCATTGATCACCCATATTACCGGGGGCGCAGAGGCCAAGACCTTCCAGCCAATGAACGTCAATTTCGGGCTCTTTCCACCGATTGATGCCAAGGGTGGGCGGCGCGGCCGCAAGGATCGTTACAAGGCCTATACCGACAGGGCAAAAGCATCGTTCAATGAATGGCTTGACGGCCAAAGCTGATGCGAACCCGCTTCGCGCCATCCCCCACCGGCCCCTTACATCTCGGCCATGCCTATTCGGCCATCCTTGCCCATGACATGGCGCTCCGCGATGGCGGCGATTTTATCCTCAGAATAGAAGATATCGACCAAAGCCGCGCCCGGCCTGAATGGGAAGAGATGATCTATGATGACCTGCGCTGGCTCGGCCTGTCCTGGGAAAATCCGGTTCTGCGGCAGTCAGACAGGCTTCCCATCTACCGCGACACCCTGACATCACTCTGGCAGAGCGACGCACTCTTTGCCTGCACCTGCAACCGCCGCGATATCCTTGCTGCGGCCAGTGCCCCGAATGAAGGCGAACCGGCCACCGGCCCGGATGGCATCGTCTATCCCGGCACCTGCCGGGCGCACCGGTCGGATCACGGGCTTCGACCCTTCCCCGACAACGCAGCGATCAGGCTCGACATGGCCCGCGCCACCACCCACCCCGTGACGTTTCAGGAATCCGGGTACGGACCCAATAGGGAAACCGGCCTGATCACAGCCATGCCACACGAACTTGTCACCGATATCGGTGACGTCGTCCTTGCCCGCCGCGACATGGGCACATCCTATCACCAGTCGGTGGTCCTCGACGACGCCGAACAGGGTATCACCCATGTCATACGCGGAGAGGACCTGTTTGAAGCGACGAAGATCCATGTCGTGCTGCAACGCCTCCTTGGCCTGCCGACGCCCGTCTATCATCACCACAGGCTGATCCGCGATGCGGCGGGCAAACGTCTTGCCAAACGCGACGATGCCCGCGCGATCCGCACCTACCGCGACGACGGCGCCAGCCCCGAAGACATTCGCCGCATGGTCGGGCTTGCCTGAAGAACATCAGCTTCTTCATTGTCCAAGTACCCCCGCCGGAGGCACCTGCCCTCGCGGCCCGGCTCAGACCTCAGGTCGCATCAGCTCGGTTTCGGCCCCATCCCGAATCGCGGTGTAAAAGCAGGTCCGCCGGTTGGTATGGCAGGCAGGCCCCGTCTGTTCGACCAGAACCAGCAGGCAATCCCGGTCGCAATCAACCCGCATATCGACCAGCTTTTGTACATGGCCCGATGTTTCGCCCTTCACCCAGAAGGCCTGCCGTGACCGCGACCAATAGGTGATCCGCCCGGTTTCCAGCGTCTGCGCCACGGCATCCGCATTCATCCAGGCCATCATCAGAACCACACCCGACACATGATCCTGCGCGATCGCCGGGATCAGACCGCTTGAGTTGTAGACCAAGGTCGAAGGATCAAAACGCATGTCACTACCTTTGCAAAACCGCCGGTTCGGCCTATCTAGGGGGAAATTCGGCCCGGGGAAAGTCATGAGCGAAACCGATCTTATCAAGCTCTATTCGCAGCGTATCCTCGCACTGGCCGCGGATATTCCGCATATGCGGCGGCTCGAGACCCCCACCGCAACGGTGCGCAAGCGCTCTCCGCTCTGCGGCTCGACCGTGACGGTGGATATTGTCGTTCGGGATGGGAAGATCACGGAATACGGGCAGGATGTGAAGGCCTGCGCGCTTGGTCAGGCCTCGGCGGCCCTCTCCGGTGCGGTGATGATCGGACGGACACGGGCCGAGGTTGAAGAGGCGCGCGATCAGTTGCGGGCGATGCTGAAGGAAGATGGGCCCGTCCCAACCACCCCGTTCGAAGGGTATGAGGCGCTGACGCCCGCGCGCGACTTCAAAAACCGCCATGCGTCGATCCTGCTCGCGCTCGACGCAACAGCCGAAGCGCTGGCTGAAGCCGAGGCCGCCGCCTGACGCGCTCTGGCTGGACGAAAAGCCATCCGCGAACATCGATCCCCCGGGGGGGCATCCTTCTCATTGCCGTCCCCATCCATCCTGCTACGCTGGGTCAAGCCCCTGCCGGGCCGGAGGCGGACAGATGCTCGCAAAGACAACCTTCCCGATTGACCGCATCCGTGTTCCGGTCAAACGGGCCAAGACGCTTGAGGCGGCCAAGGTCGCGGCTCTGGCCGAAAGCATTCTAGAAAACGGTCAGCAAACGCCGATACGGGTGCGCGCGGATGGTGAAAATTTCGTGCTGGTCGAGGGGCTGCACCGGCTGGAAGCGCTGAAGGCTTTGGGAGAGTCTACCGTGGAAGGCTATCTGACCAAGGCGCGGCTTCATTGACACGCCTGACCGCAAGTAACGCGCCTGACACTCGACATGCGGATCATCCCGTTATACACGGCGAAGGATTGCTGTAGACAGAACAACCCGCCGGGCAAGGCGGGGCTTCGATATGTTCGGTATTGCGGCGCGGGGTCTTGGCCGAGGGGCCGCCCCTCTTTGGACCTGATGCCGCACGAATGACCACACATATCCCGCAAGCCGCCGCCGTCACCGATCCCAAGGACTGGGTTCGTGTCCTGTCAGCCTATCGCGATCCCGATCCGCTTCGCAGCACCTATGAATTGCTGGTCAGCGTCATCCCCTTCCTGGGGCTTTGGGCCATTGCCTGGTGGGCGTCGACGGTCAGCGGCTGGCTTGCGCTGGCAATTGCGGTCCTGAATGCGGGCTTTCTGGTCCGTCTGTTCATGATCCAGCACGATTGCGGCCATGGCGGCTATTTTCCCAACCGCAAAGTGTCCGACTGGGCCGGACGCGTGATCGGGGTTCTGACGCTGACGCCCTACGATGTCTGGCGCAGCACCCATGCGATCCACCATTCCTCGGCCGGCAACCTCGATCAGCGCGGCATTGGCGATATCCACACGATGACCGTCCGTGAATACCGCGCCTTGTCGCCGCTGGGCCGGTTCGGCTACCGGCTTTACCGCAATCCGGTCGTGCTGTTCGTGATCGGGCCGATCTACATCTTCCTGTTGCAGAACCGGTTGCCCGTCGGGCTGATGCGCAGCGGTGCGAAATACTGGGTCAGTGCCATGGGCACCAATGTCGCGCTCGCTGCAATCATTGCCGGCATCCTTTATTTCGGCGGCTGGCAGGTGCTGGCACTGGTGTTTCTGCCCACCGTCATTGTCGCGGCCTCTATCGGGGTCTGGCTGTTCTTTGTTCAGCACCAGTTCGAAGACACGCATTGGGACAGCGGCGCGGAATGGCAATTGCACGATGCAGCCCTTCATGGCAGCTCGCACTATGTTCTGCCGCCGGTTCTGCGCTGGTTCACCGGCAATATCGGCATCCATCATGTCCATCACCTCTATAGCCGCATTCCGTTCTACCGCCTGCCCGAAGTTCTGCGCGATCACGATGCGCTGGACACGGTTCAGCGCCTGACGCTGCGCGAAAGCCTGGCCTGCGCCCGGCTGCATCTGTGGGACGAACAGGGGCGTCGACTGCTGTCCTTTGCCGAGGAACGGCGCCTGCCCCAAAGCTGAGCGCATTTCACCGGGTATGCGCCGCCCGGACAGCCGTCAGCCAATCTCGGAAAACGCCATCTCAAGGGCCGCGATCAGGATATCGGCCTCTGCCCTGCCAAAGACCATCGGCGGCTTGAACTTCAGCACGTTGTCCAGGGGTCCGTCAGTTGACACCAGCACACCCTGTTGTCGCATATGGTTGACGATGTGGCCCGCTTCTTCGGTTGCGGGCTCTTGCGTTACCCGGTCCCGCACCAGTTCGATGCCGGAAAACAGGCCCCGGCCCCGCACATCGCCGATGATCCCGTACCGGGCGGCCATCTCAGAAAAGCGGTCGAGCATGTAGTCGCCGGTCTCTCGCGCCTGTGCCTGCAATCCCTCGCCTTCGATGATGTCGAGCACGGCGAGGCCGACGGCCATCGAGACCGGATTGCCGCCGAAGGAGTTGAAATACTCCATCCCGTTGGCGAAGCGTTCGGCCAGTTCCGGGGTCGTCACCACAGCGGCCAGCGGGTGGCCATTGCCGATGGGTTTTCCCATGACGACGATATCCGGCACCACGCCCTGCAATTCAAAGCCCCAGAAGGCCGAGCCGACACGCCCGAAGCCGCATTGCACCTCATCAGAGATGCAGATGCCGCCGCGGTCCCGGACATGGGCATAGGCGGCCTTCAGGTAGCCATCGGGATAGACAACCTGCCCGCCCACGCCCGAGATTGACTCGGCGATGAACGCAGCCGCCCCCGTGCCTGTCTTTTCCTCTACCGCATCGAGACAACGGGTCACATCTACCGCGTAGGCCCGTCCCGAAGCCTCGGATATGCCCTTGTGGGGGCCGCGATAGGGATCGGGGAAGGCTGCGATTTCCACGAAATCAGGCTGTGGATAGCCGCCCTTGCGTTTGAACTTGTAGGGGCTGATATCGACCATGCCGCCGGAATTGCCGTGATAGGCCCAGTCGAGCACGACGGTCGATTTATTGCCCATGGCCGTGCGTGCGATCCGCAAGGCCAGTTCGTTCGCCTCGGTCCCGGAATTGACGAAATAGGCGACCTTCAGGTCACCGGGCAGCTTCGCCGTCAACCGCTCGGAGAATTCCAGCATCAGGTCGTTCAGGTAGCGGGTATTGGTGTTCAGCACCGCCGCCTGCCGGGTGATCGCCTCCACCACTTTCGGGTGGCAATGGCCGACATGGGTGATGTTGTTGACCGCGTCGAGATATCTGCGCCCGGTATGATCGAACAGCCACGGCCCCTGCCCCCGGACAATCTTCAACTTCTCCGCGTAAGAGATTGACAGCGAAAGGCCTATCGACGTCCCCCGTCGCTCGATAAGGCTTGCGGGCGGGTTCGGATCGACCATGAAACTCTCCGGCGCCAGCCGCAGGATCAGGTTCGGATCGGGACAGATACCCGACCAGACGTCCCAGAGACTGTCATGCCCGACACCGAAGAAATTATCCTTCTGCGCCAGCATGTCGGTCATCACCTGAAAGTGGAGGTGCGGCGCCCAGCCGCCGTTCTCATGCCAATCGCCGAGATGCGCGATCAGGTCGCCTGCGGCCACCATCAGCCCCCTGGAAAGCAGGCCGGGCAGCGACCCGCCGAGATGACCGTAAAGTGTGTAAAACGGCACATCCTTGGCGGTCCGGTGTTCCAGAATCAGCGTATGGCCATAATCCAGCGGATCGGCATTGTAGGTGACCGTATGAACCCTGCCGGCCAAAGGCGCATGGACCGGTGTTCCGGCCGAAGCAAAGACGTCGATCCCCAGGTGCCGGGTCCGGCGTTCATCACTGGCGGCATCCGCGAATTGTTCCGCCGTATAGACGGATCGTTTTTCCCCATAAATTCCAAGCCCATAAAAGCCGACATTGAGGGGAAGATGGGCCGGGCGCCGGGCAGTGAACCAATCGTCCCACGCCCGGTCGGCGACGGCAGGCATGTCAGCGGGCGGGGTATCGGTCAGAAGTGCGAACCGGGCCGAGCTTGCGATATCGGGCTGAAAGAGCGGCAGCATCTCAGCCCCGGCCAGATGCGCCCGAACGGCCGCCTCGGCCCGCGTCGCATCGAACCCGGCGGCACGGCGGCAGAGCGCCACCATGAATTCGGGATCGAGCCTGTCGAGCCGTTCCAGAAGCGCAAAGGCAGGTACCTGGGAGATGGTCAGATACTCATTGCCCGGATTGTCCTTCACCCGTCGCGACGAGATACAGACCGACGCCGCAAGCCGCATACGCATCAGGTCATAAAGGACTTCGGCCTCTGCCTCCTCTATCGGGAACGCGCCGACATAGCCCGCGATAACAGCCCGCATCGCGGCATAGAGGTCATCCGCATCCAGCAATGCATAGGCCAGCGTGATCGCCAGTTCGTTGATCGTGCGGCCAAAGGCCATGTCTCCGAAATCAATCACACCCGCGATACGGTCGGGATCACCGGCATCGACGATCACGTTATTGTCGTTCGCATCCTGATGCAGGACCGAAGCCCTGAGCGTCGCAAGACGGGGTGCAATCCGCACCCGATAGCGGTCGAACAGACCCAAAACCAGCGCACGTCTTGCGGGGTCGGCGATATCCTCTGCCCATGCGGCAATCCCGCCCACCGCATCGAGCGACCATAGAAAGTCCGGCCGGAACGCCGCCGGGTGACCGAACCCCTGCATCGCCCGGGTCAAGCGCCCCATGAAGGCACCCAGATTGCCAAGCTGGGTCAGGCTGCGCGGCGCGGCACTCAGAAGCGGCCCGTCGATCCAGGTGACAAGCCGCGCCTGACAGGCCTGCCCCCCGGCATTGGCGGTCGTGGTGTTGCCACCCGCCAGCGTCGGCACGACCTGCGGCGCGCCGGTGAACCCGGCCTGTGCCAGATGTGCCATCGCGGCATTCTGCATCGCGATCTGGGCCGTATCCTCGCCCGCATTGGCGATCTTGAGAGCATAGGCCCTGCCCGCCGCCTCCACCCGTGCGTTCTGATCGCGTTCGGACACCAGCATTCTAACCTCGGGCGTAAACCCCCAGATCCGCCGGACGAATGTCTGAATGTCGGCCTGTGGCAGGGCTGGTGGCGGGGTCAGGAAAGCGGACATCACTTCTCCGATCGGGCATTTGACATGGGCGAACCGTCCCTGTTGACGAAAACCCGGCGGATCGCAACCGCCACAATAAAAACGTTTATATTTTATTCAACGTCATTCGTTGACCGGTCTGATCTTCTGGCAGGAAAGCGGGCGGGCAAGATGACCATATCGCCAATCAGCCCCCCAGAACCCGCTTGAACCAGCCCTTTTTCGGCTGATCGCCCTCAGTTTCCTCACCCTCTTCCTCCGGTCCCTCGACAGCATCCTGGAAGCGCTGAAAGAACTCATCCGCCAACTTCTTGGCAAAACCGTCGATGATCCTGCTTCCAAGCTGGGCGAGCTTGCCGCCCACGCTCGCCTCCACCTCGTAAGACAGCCGCGTGCATGCGCCGTCGGGTGCAAGCGTCACATGCGCACCGCCCTTGGCAAAGCCCGCAGGCCCGCCCTTGCCCTCGCCCGAGATGCGCACCGACTGACCTGCGACGATGTCCGAGAGGGTGACGACGCCGGTGAACCTGGCCTTTACCGGCCCGACCTTTTGCACCACCACCGCCTCATAGCCTTCCTCGGGCGATCCGGTCAGGCTTTCACAGCCCGGAATACAGGCCTTCAGCACTTCGGGATCAAGGATCGCGGCCCAGACCGTTGCCGGGTCCGCATTGATATCGCGCTGGTCGTTCAGTTGCATCGCGTCCCTCCTGATCCGCCGGGCATGGCGCATGTGCAGGCAACATCACCATAGCCTGCCAGAAACGCAACCGTCAGACCGACGAAAGGCCCGGCGCACGACCGTTTTCAACCACCCTGGCGCGGGCGCAGGGCAGATGGCGGATGGCCGAAGGCCGCGCGGAACCGCGTTGAAAAATGCCCCGCTGTCGCGAAACCCGTGGCCATTGCCACCTCTGTCACCGTCAGTGAAGAGTTGCGTAAAAGCCGTCGTGCCGTCTCCAGCCGCATCAGCGCGTAATATCCCATCGTGGTCTGCCCGACATGGGTGGTGAAGAGCCGGTTGAGTTGGCGCGGGGTCACGCCTGCAATCCGCGCCAAAGCGGCCAGCGCCAGCGGCTCGGCGATATTCGCCTCCATCACCGAGACAGCATCAAGCGCGGTCTTGTTCGCGGTGCCGACGCGCTCGGCCAGACCGCTGCGCTGTGGCCCGAAAGCGGGGCGCACTTCGGTATGCATGAACCAATCCGAGACAAGTCGGGCGAAATCGCCGCCGTGATGCATGGCGATCAGCGCATGCATAAGATCAAGGGGCGCTGTGCCGCCCGCACAGGTCAGCCGGTCGCGGTCAATGACGTAAAGCGTGCGTTCGGTCAGAAGATCTGGGTCAGCCTCGGCCAAGGCGGCGGCATGTTCCCAGTGGACCGTCATCCGCCGTCCGGCCATCAGCCCCGCCTGCGCAAGGATCACCGGCCCGCCCGACACACCGCCAAGCGTCACCCCCGTCCGGGCAAGCCGCCTGAGCCAGCCAAATACCCGATCATCGCGGTAAGAGGCCGGTTCGCCCCCGGCCACGACAAAAAGATAGTCAAGCGGCCCCGCCTCGGTAATCAGCGCGTCGACGGGTGCCACGGCATGACCCGAGCTTTGCGCTGCCCGCGCTGCCGTGCCGAAATGCGTAACTTCATAGAGCTTGCGCCTGCTCAGAAGATTCGCCGCTCGCAAAGGTTCGACCGTCGCCGCATAGGACATGAGCGCGAAACCCGGCAAAGCCAGGATACCAACCCGGCGCGGCTGCGTGTCCAATGCTGCCTGTGTGTCCATTTTGTAAAACTATATGTCCATTTTGAAATAGTACAGACCGGCCGGTTGTGCTTTTTTAGCGCGGGAACAGCGAGGACATCGGACAACATGCGCTACTCCGCATTCAGAATTCTCCGCGAAGGGCTGACCGGCAACAAGGGCTGGAAGCCTGTCTGGCGCGATCCCGATCCGAAGCCCGATTATGATATCGTCATCATCGGCGGCGGCGGTCATGGCCTTGCCACGGCCTATTACCTTGCCAAGATCTTTGGTCAGGCCCGTGTCGCAGTGCTGGAAAAAGGCTGGATCGGCTCGGGCAATGTCGGGCGAAACACCACGATCATCCGGTCGAACTACATGCTGCCGGGCAATGAGCCCTTTTATGAATTCTCGCTGAAACTCTGGGAGGGGCTGGAGCAGGATCTGAACTACAATGCGATGGTCAGCCAGCGCTCGATCCTGAACCTCTTCCATACCGATCCGCAGCGCGACGCCTTCGTGCGCCGCGCCAATGCGATGATGCTGGCGGGTGCCGATGCGGAACTGGCCGATCAGGCGCAGCTCAGGCGCGAACTGCCCTTCCTCGATTTCGACAATGCGCGTTTCCCGATCAAGGGCGGCCTTTACCAGCGCCGGGGCGGTACGGTCCGTCACGATGCCGTCGCCTGGGGCTATGCGCGCGGTGCCGATGCATTGGGCGTCGACATCATCCAGAATTGCGAGGTTACCGGCTTCCGCATCGAGAACGGCACCTGCATCGGGGTCGAGACGACGCGTGGCCACATCGGCGCGAAGAAGGTCGCGATGTGCGTGGCCGGATCCTCGGGCCGGGTCGCGGCGATGGCGGGGATGCGCCTGCCCATTGAAAGCCATGTCCTGCAGGCTTTCGTCAGCGAAGGACTGAAGCCGGTGATCCCCGGCGTCATCACCTTTGGTGCCGGGCACTTCTATGTCAGCCAGTCCGACAAGGGCGGGCTGGTCTTCGGTGGCGATATCGACGGCTATAATTACTACGCCCAACGCGGCAACCTGCCTGTGGTGGAGGATGTGGCAGAGGGCGGCATGGCGATCATGCCGATGATCGGGCGTGCCCGCCTCTTGCGCAGCTGGGGCGGCATCATGGACATGTCGATGGATGGCTCGCCCTTCATCGACAAGACCCATATCGACGGGCTCTATTTCAATGGCGGCTGGTGCTACGGCGGCTTCAAGGCGACGCCTGCCTCGGGCTACTGCTACGCCCATCTTCTGGCGCAGGGCACCCCGCATCCGGTGGCGACCGAATTCCGGCTCGACCGGTTCCGGCGCGGCAATATCATCGACGAAAAAGGCCAGGGCAACCAGCCCAACCTGCACTGAGGACGCCCAGTATGATCATCAACCATCCCCTGCTTGGCCCCCGCGATGCCGCCGAATTCGTCTATCTCGGCGATGCGAGCCTGATCGACCGGCCCGACTGGCAGGCCGAGGACGCCGCCGAGCGCTTCCATGATTACGGCTATCTGCGCGACAACCCGGCAGGCAGCCATCAGGAGCTTTGGTACCACGAACAGGGCGACCGCTCCTGGCTGGTGGTGACACGCGACACGCTGAGCCATGAGATTACCAAGGTGGAACTTGCCCGCGATGTGGCACGCGCAAGGGGGCGTGGGAAATGAGCCAGACGAACCGGATCGCGGGCGGGCTGATTGACCGTTCGAAGACTTTGTCCTTCACCTTCAACGGCAAAAGGATGCAGGGCCATCCGGGCGATACGCTCGCCTCGGCGCTGCTGGCCAATGGCCAGTTGCTGGTTGGCCGTTCGTTCAAATACCACCGCCCGCGCGGTATCTTCACCGCCGGGTCGGAGGAACCGAACGCACTGGTACAATTGCGCAGTGGCGCCCGGCAGGAACCCAACACCCGCGCCACGGTGGCCGAACTTTTCGACGGGCTGGAGGCCACGAGCCAGAACCATCGCGGGCCCCTTGAATGGGACCTGATGGCGGTCAATGATCTGATGTCGCCCTTCTTCGGCGCGGGGTTCTACTACAAGACCTTCATGTGGCCGAAGGCGCTTTGGGAAAAGTTCTACGAACCGGCGATCCGCATTTCGGCCGGCCTCGGACGGCTCAGCATGCAAGCCGACCCTGACAGCTATGACAAGGGTTTCCTGCATTGCGACCTCTTGGTCATCGGCGCAGGCCCTGCCGGGATCGCGGCGGCGCAGCTGGCGGCAGCCTCTGGCGCACAGGTCATTCTGGCGGATGAGGATTTCCAGCCGGGCGGACGGCTGACGGCAGAAACCCATGAGGTTGACGGCCAGCCGGGGGCCGACTGGGTCGCAGCTGCGGTCGCTGAACTGGCGGCAATGCCGAACGTGCGGGTGATGACCCGGACGACGGTCTACGGCGCCTATGACCACGGTACCTACGGCGCGCTGGAGCGGGTGACAGACCACCTTGCCGAAAGCGGCGGTAAGCCGCGCCAGATCCTCTGGCGCATCTATTCCAAACGCGCGGTACTGGCGGCGGGTGCCACCGAACGGCCCATCGCCTTTGGCATGAACGACCGGCCCGGTATCATGATGGCGGGTGCCATGCGCGCCTATGCCAATCGCTGGGGCGTGGCCGTCGGCCGTCAGGTCGCGGTCTTCACCAACAATGACGATGGCTGGCGCACAGCGGCCGACCTTGCCGCCAAGGGCGTCGGCATCGCCGCGGTGATCGACCCGCGCGACCGCGATGCGCCTATCGCCGTCAAAGGGGCCGAGCATCTGCGTGGGGCCGAAATCGCCAGCACCTCGGGCCGCAAGGGCATCCGTTCGGTTACGCTGACCGATGGCCGGACCATCGCCGTCGATGCGCTGGCCGTCTCGGGCGGCTGGAACCCCAATGTCCACCTGACCTGCCATCAGCGTGGCCGCCCCGTCTGGCGCGACGATATCGCGGCCTTTGTCCCCGGCGGCACGCTGCCTGTCGGCATGGAAGTTGCCGGGGCCGCCAATGGCGCATTGTCGCTGGGCGCGGCCCTTCGCGAAGGCCGCAGCATGGCCGAGGCGCAACTGAAAGCGATCGGCATCAAAGCGGCAAAGACCCCTGCCCCGACCGCGTCGGACGAACCCGTCGACACCCATGCCTTCTGGCATGTGAAGGGCTCGAAAGGCCGCGCCTGGGTCGATCTGCAAAACGATGTCACCGTCAAGGACGTCAAGCTTTCCCATCAGGAAGGCTTCCGTTCGGTCGAGCATCTCAAGCGCTACACGACAATGGGCATGGCCACCGATCAGGGCAAGACCTCGAACATCGCGGGTCTGGCGATCATGGCCGAATGCACCGGCAAGACCATTGCCGAAACCGGCACCACGATCTTCCGCCCGCCCTATACGCCCATCCCCATGGGCGCGCTTGCAGGCCGGGCACGCGGCAAGGACTTCCGCCCCTACCGGCTGACGCCCTCGCATGAATGGGCCAAGGCCAATGGCGCGAGTTTCGTCGAGGTCGGCAACTGGCTGCGCGCGCAATGGTTTGTGAAACCCGGCGAAAAAGGCTGGCGCGACAGCGTCGACCGTGAAGCCCTGACCACCCGCCAATCGGTCGGCATCTGCGATGTGACCACGCTCGGCAAGATCGACATTCAGGGCAAGGATGCCGCCGAGTTCCTCAACCGCGTCTATGCCAATGCGTTCCTCAAGCTCGAGGTCGGCAAGGTCCGCTACGGGCTGATGCTGCGCGAGGATGGCATCGCCTATGACGACGGCACCACCGCACGGATGGGCGAAAACCACTATGTGATGACCACCACCACCGCCAATGCGGTTCTGGTCTTCCGCCGCATGGAATTCGCGCGCCAATGCCTCTGGCCCGATCTCGACGTTCATCTGATCTCGACCACCGATGCCTGGGCGCAGTTCGCCGTGGCGGGGCCAAGGTCGCGGGAGTTGCTGGCCAAGATCACCGACGGGTTCGACATGTCGAACGAGGCGTTTCCCTTCATGGCCTGCGCCGAACTCACGGTCTGCGGCGGCACACCTGCACGGCTTTTCCGCATCTCGTTCTCGGGTGAATTAGCCTTCGAAGTGGCGGTGCCCGCGCGCTACGGCAATTCGATGATGGCCGCGCTGATGAAGGCGGGCGAAGAATTCGGCGCCGAACCCTACGGGACCGAGGCGCTGGGCGTGATGCGGATCGAAAAGGGCCACGCGGCGGGGAACGAATTGAACGGTCAGACCACCGCGCTCAACCTCGGGCTTGGCCGCATGGTTAGCCGCAAGAAGGACTGCATCGGCGGCCCGCTGTCGCTCCGCCCCGAAATGACCCGCGACGACGCGATCCGGCTCGTGGGCTTCCGCCCGGTGAACCGGGCCGAACCGCTGACGGCAGGCGCGCATTTCATCACCAAGGGCGATCCTGCCGACATGGCGCATGATCAGGGCTGGATGACCTCGGTCGCCTTCTCGCCCTCGCTCGGCCACTCCGTTGGCCTCGGCTTCATCCAGCGGGGCCATGAGCGGATGGGCGAGATCGTCCGCGCCGTCAGCCTGATCCATGGCCGCGAGGTCGAGGTCGAGATTGTCTCGGCCCATTTCATCGATCCTGAGGGGGAGCGTCTGCGTGCCTGACTTTCAGCTTACCGCCGAGCCGCCGCTGGCCGGTCTTGATCACGATTACGGCCCGGTTCGGCTCGCCGCCCCGGCCGGTCTTGCCATCGTTTCGCTCGCCCTGCCGCGTGGCGGAGAGGATGCGGCAGAAAAGGCGATCAAGACCGCCTATGGCACTGCCCTGCCCGTCCCCGGCCGTTACGTCACCGCAAAGGATGGTGCTGCACGCCTGGTCCGCTCCTCACCCGATCAGGGGCTGATCATCTTCCCGCACCCGACGCCCGATGCGGAACGGGTGGTTGCGGCGAAACTGAAAGGCAAGGTCTACACGACCGACCAGACCGATGCCTGGGTCGCGGTAGAGGTCAGCGGCCCGGCCACGCGCCAGGTTCTGGAACGGATCTGCCCGCTGGACCTGAGCACTGGCAGCTTTGGCCCCGACATGGCGAAACGCACGGTGATGGAGCATCTTGGCGTGCTGATCCTCAGGACGGGCGAGGATGCGTTCCTGCTCCTCTCGGCCAGTTCTTCGGCCAAGTCCTTCCTGCACGCGCTGGCAACCTCGGTCACCAACACGCTCTGAACCGGCACTTGCGGCCCTGCAACAGCCCGCCCGCGATGTCGCGGACGGGTTGCCGGGGCGTTGCGGCGGCGCGGCGTTTCGCCCATGATCGCGGCAACGCAAGACAGGACGCCCCCGCATGAAGCCCATCCTCGTTCTCAACGGTCCCAACCTGAACCTGCTCGGCCAGCGCGAGCCGGAGCTTTACGGCCGCGAAACGCTGGCCGATGTGGAGACGCTCTGCGCGGCATCAGCAAAAGAGGCGGGGATGTCGGTGACCTGCCACCAGTCGAACCGCGAATACGAACTGATCGACTGGATCCATGCGGCGCGGGACACCGCCTCGGCCATCGTCATCAATCCCGGCGCTTTCACCCATACCTCCATCGCCATCCTCGATGCGCTCAATGCCTTTGAAGGGCCGGTGGTCGAGGTCCATATCTCCAACATCCACAAGCGTGAGGCCTTCCGCCATCATTCCTATGTCTCCGGCCGCGCCGATGCGGTGATCGCGGGGGCGGGTGTGCAGGGCTATGCCTTCGCCGTCGCGCGTGCCGCGCGACTTGTGACAGGCTGATGGACCTCGCCCCGAACCGGTTCAAACGCCGCCTGCTGGCCGGAGAAACGCTTTATGGCCTCTGGTCCACGATCCCCGATGCAATGACGGTCGAGGCGCTGGCAGGCGCCGGCTTTGACTGGATGGTGCTCGACACCGAACATAGCTCGGTCGAGGTCAGCCAGCTTCTGCCCCTGCTGCAGGCGGCAGCGCCCTACCCGACCGATTGCGTCGTCCGGCCCGTCGTCAACGATACCGCCCTGATAAAACGCCATCTCGATCAGGGTGCACAGACGCTGATCCTGCCGCAGATCCAGTCGGCGGATGAGGCGAAAGCCGCCGTCGCGGCGGTCCGCTACCCGCCCCGTGGCGTGCGCGGCGTCGCGGGCACGATGCGGGCGGCGGGTTATGGCCGGATCCGGGATTATGCGAAACGCGCCGATGATGAGATTTGCCTGATCCTGCAGGTCGAAACCGCCGCCGCCATGGACCGGCTGGAAGAGATCGCAGGCGTCGACGGTGTTGACGCGATCTTCATCGGCCCCTCCGACCTCGCCGCATCAATGGGCCATCTTGGCGACCCCGGCCACAAGGAGGTGCGCGCGGCGATCCTGACCGCGATTGACCGGCTCAATGCCATCGGCAAACCGGCGGGCCTTCTCTCACTTGACCCCGATTTCGCCCGAACAGCCGTCACCCGCGGCGCCCGCTTCGTCGCGACCGGCCTTGATATGGCACTTCTGGTGAACGCCGCCGACGACCTTGCCCGCGCCTTCCGCGCCTGAGCCCCTTGCCTTCTTCATTGTGAAAATACCCCCGCCGGAGGCATGCCGCCGAGCGGTGGCTCAATGCCACCCGAGGCGGCCCCACCAGTCAGGAGGCGGTCTGACGCCGGTTGTAGAGGATTGACGACACGAGCGCGATACCGATGAAGGCCGATCCCAGAACCCCCGTCACCAGTTCCGGGATATGCCAGAGCGTCTGGGCGAACATGATCACACTCAGGACAAGGATCGAATAGAACGCGCCATGTTCCAGATAGCGGAAATGGGCCAGGGTCTGGCGCTCCACCAGCATGATCGTCATTGAGCGCACATACATCGCCCCGATCCCAAGGCCGATGGCGATCAGGAACAGATTGTGGGTCAGGGCAAAGGCACCGATCACCCCGTCAAAGCTGAATGACGCGTCGAGCACTTCAAGGTACAGGAACGCCCCAAGCCCGCCTTGCGCGGCGACACCCACCGTGCGCTGGCGCGCATCGAGCACATGACCCAGAACCTCGACGGCAAGATAGGTCAGCAATCCGCCGATGGCCGCGAACAGGAACCGCGCCCGCTCATCTGCGCCCATCACGGCCGCGAAGACCAGCACAATGGCCAGAACCAGCGCGATCTCCATCCCCCGGACCGAGGCGCAGCGGCGCAGTTGGCATTCGAGGCTGCGGATCCAGTCGACCTCTTTGCCTTCATCGATAAAGTAGTTCAGCGCCACCATCATCAGGAAGGTGCCACCGAAAGCGGCAATCGACAGATGCGCACCGCCGATGATCCGGGCATATTCATCCGGATGAAGGGCGGCGAGCTTGATCGCCTCAATCGGCCCGATCCCGGCGGCGATGACGACGATCAGCAGGGGAAAGACGATCCGCATGCCGAACACCGCGATCAGAATGCCCCAGGTCAGGAAGCGCCGCTGCCAGATCGGGCACATATCCTTCAGCTTGTTGGCATTGACGATAGCATTGTCGAAGGACAATGAAATCTCAAGCACCGCCAGCACCGCGCCGATCAGAAAGAAGCTGATCGCACCGCCGAAACTATCGCTGTAGCCCCAGCCCAGCCAGAACGCCAATGCGAGACCGGCAAAGGTCACGAGAAAGGCCCAGCGGAAATAGTGGAATGCGGCAG
>NZ_JBARVQ010000565.1:0-5469 GCF_049646345.1 Albidovulum sp.
GGCCATCGACAGCAAGAAGATGACCGTGATCGTGTGCAAATGCGACAGCGGCAACATCAAGCTGCCGGTGATCACCATGGATCCGGTCGTCATCCGGCACCGCTTCATGGAGGCGGTGAAGGCCTGATGTTCGCGGCACG
Source organism: Albidovulum sp. (assembly GCF_049646345.1). GTDB lineage: Bacteria > Pseudomonadota > Alphaproteobacteria > Rhodobacterales > Rhodobacteraceae > Albidovulum. The sequence continues at coordinate 141 of NZ_JBARVQ010000565.1, forward strand.
CATCCAGTGCAGCGAAGACGCCCGCCGCCTTGCGCGGCGGCGTCTGCCCTGGATGGTCTTCGACTATATCGACGGCGCGGCAGGGGAAGAGCATGGCGCAGCCCTGAACCGGGCTGCGCTCAGCGATATCCGGCTGCGCTCCCGGGTTCTGGTCGATGTCAGTCAGCGCGACCTCGGCATGCCGGTTTTCGGCCACGATGCGAAACTGCCTTTCGGGATCAGCCCGATGGGCATGTGCAACCTCGCAGCCCCCGGTGCCGATCTGATGCTGGCGCGGCTCGCGGCGCGCTATCAGGTGCCGCTTGGCGTCTCTACCGTCGCTTCGACGCCGATGGAGCAGATGATCGAGACGGCCGGGGGGCATGCCTGGTTCCAGCTTTATTTCTCGGGCGATGGCACGGGGGCGCTGAAGCTTGTCGACCGGGCCGAGGCTGCCGGTTATGAAACATTGGTGCTGACGCTGGATGTGCCCGAGGTTGGCCGCCGCCCGCGCGAATTGCGGCACGGCTTCAAGATGCCGTTCCGCATCGGACCGCGCCAGTTCGTCGATTTCGCCTGTCATCCACTCTGGTCGCTGACGACGCTGTTCAAAGGCAAGCCGGACATGGCCAACTTCACCATGCCCGGTTACACATTCGACCGGACCGAAAGCCGGGCCCGGGCCGACTGGAGCTATTTCGCGCGGCTCCGCGACCGCTGGAAGGGCAGGCTGGTCGCCAAGGGCGTTCTGGATGTCGAGGATGCGGTCCGGCTGCGCGATGCGGGTGTGGATGCCATTCAGGTCTCCAGCCATGGCGGACGCCAGTTGGATGGTGCCGAACCGCCGATCCTTGCCTTGCAAAACATACGCCGGGAACTCGGCCCGGATTTCCCGCTCTTTTTCGACAGCGGCATCAGATCGGGCGAGGATATCGTCAAAACCTATGCAACCGGCGCAGATTTCGTATTTCTGGGGCGGATCCTGCTATTCGCCATCGCGGCGGGTGGGGAAGCTGGGCTGAACAGCCTTTGGACCACGCTTTCCGAGGAAGCCAGTATTACACTGGCGCAAATCGGGCATACGGATCTCAGGTCACTGGACGGTGTCCTTGCAGGGGCGACGGGCGGAAAAATCGAAACGCCATAGCGGTGGGCCATGGCACCGCCCCTCTTGCACGCACTCGGCGACCCTGACGGATCGGATCAGCTGCACAGGGTATCTGACAACTCTGCCGAGCCTGCGATCAGGACATCAAGTTTCTGCGTGAGGCTGGCCAGGTCGTGCCGCTGAAGCGGTGCGTGAACGGATAGCGTCGACAGCAACCGGCCCTGCATATCCCGAATGGGAAGCGCGATCGCGACCATCCCGTCCATGAATTCCTCATTGTCGGTGGAATAGCCACGCTCGCGGGTCTGGGCGAGCTCTGCCTTCAACTTCGCGGCGTCGGTGATGCTCTTCGATGTAACCGGCGTCAGTTTGTAGTTTTTCAGGAAGCGGTTGAGATAGTCCTGACGCAGACTCGACAGGTACATCTTGCCGCTGGCCGTGCAGTGGAAAGGCACCCTTGTTCCGATCGGAAGCTGGATGCGAAGCGGCCAGTGCGTTTCGACACGGTCGAGGTAGAACATGCCATCGCGATCCGGCGTTGCGATATTGCAGGTCTCGCCGATTTCTTCGGCAACGCGCCGCAGGATGGCCAATTGCACGGCCCGCACGCGTTCGGATGACAGGGTGGCGACGGCAAAGCGGCGCAGACGTCGGCCGGGGCTATAGGATCGTCCGTCAAGATCGCGTTGCAGGAAACCTTCTGCCTCGGCGGTATGAAACAGCCGGTGAATCGTCGGCTTGGGCAGGCAAAGCACCTCGTTTATCGCCGATGGCGTGACCGGAACCCCGGCCCGCGCGACCTCTTCCAGCAGCATCAGCAGCCTGAGATTTGTCGGGATCTGGCCGGTTTCATCTGATGCGGTATCGTCGGACATGGGGCATATCTTAACGGGCTGGCAACAGGATCAGCGACAGTGCCGGCACAAGCGATACAAGGACCCAGACGCCGATCAGGGCCACAAGATAGGGCACCGTGTAGCGCAGCAGCCGGAAATAGGGAACGCCTGTCACGCCGGATGCGACGTAAAGGTTCAGCCCGTAAGGCGGAGTGATGAAACCGATCGAGGCGCCGACAAGGAAGATCACCGAGAAGTGGATCGGATCAACCCCGACCGAGGCCGCAATGGGGGCAAGGATCGGCGCAAGGATGATTGTCACCGGCAGGCTTTCCAGAACCATGCCGGAAAAGAAGACGATGACCATCGAAGTGAAGAGAACCGCATAATAGCCGCCCATCGAGGTGACGAAATCGCCGATCACTGCCTGCGCGCCCAAAAGCGACAGGATCTGCTGCATCACCACCGATATCGCGATCAGAGGTGCCAGAATGCCGGTGATCTGGGCCGAGCGGACCACGATGGATGGGATTTCGGGGATGGTAAAGCCTTCGACGACCAGCATTTCGGCATAGCCCTTGTCAGAGACGGGTTTGTCGGCATCCGTCCCCATGATCTTGTTCAGCGGCCAGCTGATCAACCCTGCCATGACGCAAAAGCCGACGGTGACGCCCGCCGCCTCGGTCGGGGAAAACTTGCCGGTATAGATGCCCCACAGGACAAGGCCGATGGCGAAGAAGCCAAGCCAGGCACCGAAGGCGGTCTTCAGGATACGGTTCAGTTGCAGCGGGATCAGATAGCCCCAGCCATTGATCCGGCAGATGATCCAGCAGGCCACTTGCATGCCGATGACCATCAGGGTGCCGGGAATGATGCCGGCCACGAAAAGATCGCTGATCGGCAGGTTCATCAGGAACCCGTAGACGATGAAGATGATCGAGGGCGGGATGATGATGCCGACCGTACCGCCCGCCGCCGCCGTCGCGGCCGAGAAGCGTTCGTCATAGCCGCCCTTGACCATTTCGGGATGCAGCATTGATCCGATCGTCGCCGTGGTGGCCGAGTTCGACCCCGAGATCGCCGCAAACAGCCCGCAAGCGCCAAGCGAGGCCATGGCAAGCCCGCCCCGGAGCCAACCAAGGCAGGCATAGGCGAAATCCGACAGCCGCCTTGCGATGCCCGACCGGTTGATCAGATCGCCCGTGAGGATGAACAAAGGCATCGCCAGAAGCGCGAAGCCCTTGTTGAAGACGTTCAGAAGCTCGGCCCCCATATTGTCAAGCGTGAGGCCAAGGACAAAGGAACAGCCGATCACCCAATAGGCGATGATCAGCAGGACCGGCACGCCCAGCATGAAGAGAAGCGTGACGCCGAGGGAGATTAATGTGACCCAGGTTCCGTCCGTCATGATCAGTCCGCCCCTATCACAGCTTGCTTGACGAGCGGGTCGCCGCTGCGCCAGTTTCGGATGTCTTCGGCAAGGTTCTGGAACACGCGCCCCGCCAGCAGGATGAAGGCGATAGGGGCTGTCATGAGGAACCACCATTGCATGACATTGTCGGTGCCAAGCACGATCTGGAAGTTCGAGGCCGAAAGCGCCACAAGCCGCGCCGTCGTCGTGACCACGATCACCGCGAAGCCGAACCACAGGACCGCATCAAGAACAAGACAGGCCATCTGACCGGCACGTGGCATCGCCGCGCGAAACTCGCTGAAACTCAGATGGGTGCGCAGGCGCACGTTATAGGACGCGCCGTACCAGGCCATGATCATGAACAAAAGCGGCGGGATCGTCGTCGACCAGGGCGACTGATCGTTGAAGACAAAGCGGTTGATGACGCCCCGGAAGATGATCAGCGCGATGGCAAGGTAGCTGTAGACCATGATCGTGCGTTCAAGATGGCGCTCGATGAAGGGCACCGCGCGGTAGATCGCCATGACGGCAAGGCCACCAAGCGCGGTCGCGACCGCGCCGATACACCATGCGGCATTGCTTTTCAGCGCGCTGCGGATTTCAAAGGAATCCTGCGTCAGGAACGCAGAGAATATGGTGCCGATATCGGCCCAGATCGACATGGCTCACTCTCCCCAAAGCGCCGGTTTTCCGGTCGTTCAATCGGCTTGACCGGCCCCAATCGGGACCGGTCCGAATGTTATCGGCCTTGCCTTAGCCTTTCCACCAGCGGCGTGGCTCGACATTTTCAGGCAGCATGTTTGCATCGACCTCGCGGGCGATGTTGTAGATTTCCTGATAGGTGTCGATGCCGCCGGCCCAGCCGTTCAGCCGGTCGCGCCATTCGGTCCAGAGCTGGGGCTGGAACTCGGGGCTGCACATCTCTTCGGCCATCTTGATCTGGTCTTCGGCAAGGAAGGCGCAGCGCACATCGTTTTCGGCAAAGATCGTGCCGGGAAGCTGCGGATCGCTGAAGCCGACGGTCTTGACCAGTGCTGCCTCGTTCGCGGCCTGCACATGGGTCTGGGCCCAATAGGCAGATTCCATCACCGCATCCTGCAGATGGCCGTCAAGACTGTCGAAGACGCTGGCGCTCATCGAGGTGTGCTCGGTGCCGCAAAAGAATTTCAGGTCCACACATTGCGACACGACCGGCGACATATTGGCATAGGCCACGGCAGAGGCCCAGGTTTCCGCCCCGTCGATCAGACCCTGCTTCAGGCCATCAAGCGTTTCTTCCCAGGCGACGGGCACCGGGTTGAGGTTCAGCGCCTGCATCGCGATCCGGCCCAACTGGGTGCCGGTGACGCGGTTCTTGGTGCCGAACAATTCCTCAAGCTTGGTCACCGTCGGCTTGTCCTTCCAGCTTAGCCCCAACTGGATGCCACGCAATTCGCAATGGCTGAAAAGGAATTTGAGCCCGTGCCGCTTTTCCAGCGGGTCGCGCAGAATTTCCTGGCTCTTGGGGTGATAAAGGAAGTGATACTGCGAGGCGCGGCCCGGGAACATGAAGGCATAGTCGAGCACGTTCAGGTAAGGTGCGCCCCCGGCCGAATTCTGGGTCGAGGCGGCATAGATATCGACGATGCCCTGCTGGGTCTTCTCGACACAGGACAGCTGACCGCAGATCTGGTTGTCGCCGATGAATTCGATGCGAATCTCGCCGTCAGTGCGGGCCTCAAGATCGCGGGCGAATTCAAGCGCACCGGCCCGTTCGATCAGAAGGTTGCGGGCGTTAAAACCCGCCGCGCCGAATTTCAGCGTGTGCTTGGCCTCTTTCGCAAAGCGTTTCTCATAGGTCGATTCTGCCGCACTTGCGAGGTTTGCAAGGCTCATCGCGCCCCCGAAACCACCAGCGGCCAGAAGTGTCGAGCTCATCCCGTAACGGCCTGCAACCCTGAACAGATCCCGCCGTGATATCCGGCTCAGTTTGTCGTGCATTCCAATAATGTC
>NZ_JBARVQ010000566.1:0-11221 GCF_049646345.1 Albidovulum sp.
GCGTCATCCGGTGCCGGGCGGCGGCAGCCGTGCCGTGCCGATCCAGAAGGGCGACGAGATCACCGTACAGGACCGCGAAGGTCTGCAGCCGGTCGAACTGGTCTTCTTCGCCCCCGACGGGCGTTCCGATGCCGGGATGATCGGCGCGAAGGGCGGCCGCGATCCGAAAGGGCTGAAGACGGCGCTTCTGTCGGACCCGTCGGGCCGCAAGGTGGTGCGGGCGCTTGAGGTGGCGGGGTTCGATCTGGCCCGCGCCGACGGGGTTCTGGCCTTCGCGGAAGGCTCGCGCCCGGGCGATACGGTCAGTTTCACCGCCTCTTCGGACGGGCTCCTGATCGTCTGTGCGGCAGGTGGCGCGATGGAGCCGCATGAGCAATGGGCCCCGACCGAGGTCGTCCTTTATATCCGCCGCGCAGTGCTGCAGAACATGCCCGACCGGCTCTTGCCGCCCGATCCCCTGGCCGATCCGCTGATCGACGCCAATATCCAGCCGGGGCAAGCGGTGCCCTATCTCGTGAAGGCCGGGCAGTTCATCCAGATCCTCGACGTGCAGGGCCGGGAATGCTCGGACTTTCAGGCCTTCTCGCTGCGCGCCCTCGACAAGGGGATCGAGCGTGAGATCGACCCGACCACGACCCGTTCGCTGATGGGATCGCTTTACCCAAAGCCCGGCCTGCACGCGAAGTATTTCAGCGTCGATCAGGAAGCTCTGGTCGAGATCGTGCAGGACACGGTCGGGCGGCACGATACGTTCGGGCTGGCCTGTACCGCGCGGTATTATGAGGATCTGGGCTATCCCGGCCATATCAACTGCTCGGACAACATCAACCGGGAACTGGCCGCCTATGACATCCGCCCGCGCGGCGGCTGGCCCGCGATCAACTACTTCTTCAACACGCTGCTCGACGACACCCATGCGATCGGCATGGATGAGCCGTGGTCGCGGCCGGGCGACTATGTGCTCCTCAGGGCGCTGACCGATCTGGTCTGCGTCTCCACCGCCTGCCCCTGCGATATCGACCCGGCCAATGGCTGGAACCCGACCGATATCCAGGTGCGGGTCTATGACAGAGGCGAGGATTTCAAGCGCTCCATAGGCTGGCGCAAGACACCGGGGGCTGATTTGGAAGAGACGAAGAAAACCGGATTTCACGACTGCTTCGCCCGACACACGCGGAATTTCGTCGAATATGCAGGCTACTGGATCGCCAATGACATGACCGGCCATGGGGCTGTCGCGGAATATTGGGCAGCACGGGAAAAGGCCGTGGTGATGGACCTTTCCCCGTTGCGCAAATACGAGGTGACGGGGCCGGATGCCGAGGCTTTGATGCAGGTCTGCGTGACCCGCGATGTCAAGAAGCTGCCGGTCGGCGGCATCGTCTATACCGCGATGTGCTATGACCATGGCGGCATGATCGATGACGGCACCCTGTTCCGGTTGGGTGAGACGAATTTCCGCTGGATCGGCGGCAATGACCAGTCGGGCCTGTGGCTGAGGAAAGAGGCCGAGGCCAGGGGGCTGAATGCCTGGGTCCGCGCCTCGACCGACCATCACTGCAATATCGCCGTGCAGGGCCCCCTGTCGCGCGACATCCTGAAGGATGTGATCTGGACCCCACCGCATCAGCCAACGGTCGGGGAACTGGGTTGGTTTCGCCTGACCATCGGCCGGATCGGCGATTTCCACGGGCCATCGGTCGTGGTCAGCCGCACCGGCTATTCCGGCGAGCTGGGATACGAGGTCTTCTGCCACCCGAAAGACGCGGAAGCGGTCTTTGACGCGGTCTGGGCTTCGGGCGAACCGAAGGGGATGATCCCGCTCGGACTGGAAGCGCTGAACATGCTCCGGATCGAGGCCGGGTTGATCTTCGCAGGCTCTGAATTCGACGACCAGACCGACCCGATGGAGGCCGGGATCGGTTTTGCCGTGCCGCTGAAATCGAAAACCGACGACTTTATCGGCCGCGCCGCCCTGGAGGCCCGCAAGGCGCATCCGCAGAAAAAGCTCGTCGGCCTCGATCTGGAGGGCGGCATCGTGCCCACGCCCGGCGACTGCGTCCATATTGGCAAACCGCAGATCGGTATCGTCACCTCGGCGGTGAAATCCCCCGCCCTCGGCAAGGTCATCGCCCTGGCGCGCCTCGATGTCACCCATGCCGCAACCGGAACCGAGGTCGAAATCGGCCGCCTCGACGGCGACCAAAAACGTCTGAAGGCCCGCGTCGTCCCATTCCCCCACTTCGATCCCACAAAGGAAAGGGTCAAGGGAAACTACTGAAACGGGTGTGAGCGGTCAGAAGTCGAGGCCCAGATCCAGCACCTGCGCCGAATGGGTCAGCGCCCCGCAGGATATGTAATCAACCCCGGTCGCCGCCACTTCGGCGATCCGGTCGCGCCGCATGTTCCCCGAGGCGTCGGTGACAAGACGCCCGTCAACCATGGCAACAGACTCGCGCAATGTGGCCGTGTCCATATTGTCCAGAAGTACCGCATCCGCCCCGCCGGTTTCCAAAAGCTCGGCAAGCTGGTCCAGCCTGTCCACCTCGACCTCTACCTTGACCATATGGCCAAGGGCGGCGCGGGCCGATGACAATGCGGCGCAGATACCGCCGACGGCCGCGATATGGTTGTCCTTGATCAGTACCGCATCGAACAGGCCGAAACGGTGATTGGTGCCGCCGCCATGCAGCACCGCCTGCTTTTCAACGATGCGCAGACCGGGGGTGGTCTTTCGCGTGCAGGTGATCCGTGCGGTTGTTCCGGCTGTTTCGGCGACAAAGGCGGCGGTCAGCGTCGCGATGCCCGACATGCGACCGGCGAAGTTGAGGGCAACACGCTCCGCCATCAGGATCGACGCGGCGCGTCCGCTGATCCGCATCAGAGCGTCACCCTTAACGCAGGACGCGCCGTCAGGCCGCAACGTTTCGATCCGCAGCGCCGGATCGACCAGCCGGAAGGCGAGCGCCGCAATCTGCATGCCGGAGACCACACCCGCCTCACGCGCGACGATGGCCGCGTCATAGGTCAGATCGTGCGGGATGACGGCGCGCGTCGTGAGGTCACCCTGACCGCCCAGATCCTCGGTCAATGCGGCCCGGACCAGAGGTTCGAGGATCAGGTCAGGCAGAGGCGGAAAGGTGGTCACAGGCAACCCTCATTGGCTTTGGCACGCAATTCGCGCGCCTGGTCGAGTGTCAGATAGCTTCGTCTTGGGGCGGTGCTGTCGGGGTCCGGGCAATCGCTGCGGAAATGGCTGCCCCGGCTTTCGCGGCGGTCAAGGGCGGCGGCGGCGATCAGCGTTGCCGTGGCGGTCATGTTGCGCATCGGTTCACAATCCCCGGCTGCCTTCTCAAGCAGCGCAATCTCGGACAAGGCGCGCGACAGACCGTCACCGTCACGGATCAGTCCGACATGGGTTTCCATGATGGATCGCAACCGGGCAAGTGCGCCGGGATCGGGCCGCGTTGCTGCCGCCCCGCTGAACACAAGGTTCACTGGCGGTTCCGTCCGGGTGGCCTCTGGCAGCCCTTCGGCGATGTCGCGTGCGGCGGCATCGGCATAGACCAGCGCCTCCAGCAACCCGTTCGAGGCCAGCCGGTTTGCACCGTGCAGGCCGGTCGCGGCAACCTCGCCGCAAGCCCAGAGCCCTGTCAGGCTGGTCCGTCCCGCGGCGTCGGTGGCCACCCCGCCCATGTGGTAATGCGCGGCGGCGGCGATCGGGATGGCCTGGCGCACAGGGTCGATGCCCGATGCGCGGCAGGCGGCGGCGACGGCAGGAAAGCGGGTTGCGATATCGGCACCGACGGCTGCCCGCGTGTCGAGCATCGGGCCCCGCCCCGCCATCGTCTCGGCAAAGACTGCGCGGGCGACGATATCGCGCGGTGCCAGTTCGGCATCGGGGTGCAGACCGGTCATGAACCGGTCACCCGCACGGTTGATCAGCACGGCACCTTCGCCCCTCAGCGCCTCGGTCACAAGCGGGGCCGGGTTCGCTCCGGTATCGAGCGCGGTAGGGTGGAACTGCACGAATTCCGGATCGGCGATCAGGGCACCGGCGTGGGCGGCAAGGCCCAGAACCTCTCCCCTTATGCGCGGCGGATTGGTTGTGCGGGCATAAAGCGCGCCCGACCCTCCACCTGCCAGCAGGACCGCCGGACATGCGAGGCGCGCCATGCCCGTGGATCCGTCCGACCGCGCCAGCCGCAGACCAGACACCGCGCCAGCCGACAGTTCCAGCCCGGTGGCGATCACCCCTTCCATAACCTGAATTGACGGTGTTGCACGCACATGGGCGATCAGCGCCTCCATGATCGCGCGGCCCGCCTGATCGCCACTGACACGCACCACGCGGGGGGCTGAATGCGCGGCCTCGCGGCTCATCACATAACTGCCCGCCGCATCGCGGTCGAAGGGGGTGCCCAAAGCGGTCAACGCAAGGATATGGTCCCGCGCCGCCCCGGTCACACGGGTCGCCACATCCGCATCGACGATACCTGCACCGGCGGCGATTGTATCGGCGGCATGGGCTGTCGGACTGTCGGTCGCGGCAAGGGCCGCCGCGACCCCACCCTGCGCCCAGGCCGAGCTTGCGCCCTGCCCCAGGGGATCGGGCGACAGGACCAGAACCGGACGCGGCGCGAGCCTTAGCGCAGCGTAAAGCGCACTCAGCCCAGCACCGACAATGACGATCCGGTCGGTCTTGGTCACGTCAGAGACTCACACCGACAGTTCGATCATCCGCTCTACCGCGCGGCGGGCGGGGGCGGCGATGGCGGGGTCGACCTCAACCGGTGTCTCCATCCGGTCGAGCGACCTCAGGATCTTTTCCAGCGTGATCATCTTCATATAGGGGCACATATTGCAGGGCCCGGCAAAGTCCACCCCCGGCAGGGCAGAGGCGATGTTCGAGGCCATGGAGCATTCGGTCAGCAGCATCGCCCGGTCAGGCCGCTGCCGGTCGAGATAGGAGATGATGCCAGAGGTCGAACCCGAGAAATCCGCCTCGGCCACGACATCGGGCGGGCATTCGGGATGGGCGATGATGCGGGTATCGGGCTCGGCCGCGCGGAATTCGCGGATCTCCTCGGCGGTGAAACGTTCGTGCACGATGCAAGCGCCATCCCACCAGACGACGCGCTTTTGCGGCACCTCTTTGGCGACGTTCTGGGCCAGGTATTTGTCCGGCGTCATGATGACGGTATCGCCCTCCATCGCCGCGACGATGCGTGCCGCATTGGCCGAGGTACAGCAGATGTCAGACGCGGCCTTCACCGCCGCCGTCGTGTTGACATAGCTTACCACCGGCGCGCCGGGATAGCGCGCCCGCATATCGGCGATACCCTCGGGCGTGATCGATTCCGCCAGCGAACAACCCGCCCCCATATCGGGCATCAGCACTGTCTTCGACGGGTTCAGGATTTTTGAGGTCTCGGCCATGAAATGCACGCCGCATTGCACGATGACATCGGCCTCGGTCTTCGTCGCCGCGATCGCCAGTTGCAGGCTGTCGCCGACCACATCAGCGATACCGTGATAGATCTCGGGTGTCATGTAATTATGGGCGAGGATGACCGCATTGCGTTCCGCCTTCAGCCGATTGATGGCAAGGATATAGGGCGCGTGGCGGGCCCAATCGGCCAGTGGCATCGCATGGCTCACATGCGCATAAAGATCGCGTGTCGCCTCGGCGGCCTCCATCGAAGGCGTCAGATCATAGCGGTCCAGAAGCGCGTCATACATGGTGGCGGTCCGTCCTCAATGCGAAGGTCAATGAAAAGGCTGTATCGGGTGGCGAATGCCTAGCGATTGACTGCCCTTACGGCAAGAGTCAACCTTGGAGAGAAGTGATCGGGCAACCAGGCCGAGACAGGATGCCGGTCAGGGCAACCTCTCAGTCCCTTACACGGGCCTCAACTGAGAGGGTGCAAGGTTCCAAACCGCCTCGCTTAGTCAGCGCTGAAGCATATCTTCAGGCGAAATACTCACTCATTTCAGGACGCCCCCCTCAGCCCGGAGGCCGCGCATTCTTCCGATGCTTGACGGGATCGCCCTGCTCTGTCAGGGCGATGCCTTCACGTCCAATGAGGGATGAAATGACCACAACCGACGTTTCAGGCCTGACCCAGCTGGGGGCTGCGACCGAACAACCTTCTTCACCCGAAACCGCGATACTGGAGCGTGTTCCAGCGGGCCATGCGGGCACGAAATACGTGGTTCGCTTCACCGCGCCGGAATTTACCTCGATCTGTCCGATGACGGGGCAACCCGACTTCGCCCATATAGTCATCGACTACATCCCCGGCGACTGGCTGGTGGAAAGCAAAAGCCTCAAGCTCTATCTGCATTCCTTCCGGAATCACGGTGCGTTTCATGAGGATTGCACGATTGATATCGGCAAGCGGATCGTCGATCTTCTCGCGCCGGAATGGCTGCGGATCGGCGCCTATTGGTATCCGCGCGGCGGCATGCCGATCGATGTCTTCTGGCAAACCGGCGCTGCGCCGGAAGGGGTATGGATACCAGATCAGGGCGTGCCCCCCTATCGCGGGCGCGGCTGAGGGTCCGGACCACCGGTCTGACAAATGACCCGACCATGGTCCGTACCCGACGCCAGGTTTTTGGGTCACCTTTTCTCATGACATTGCATCGGGCAATGACGTTCGAAAGGAGACCAACATGAGCAGCGAAATGGACGCCGTCCTTTCACGACGCCGCGCACTGACCCGTTTGGGCGCATTGGCGCTTGGCGCATATTCCATCCCCGCCTTCACGACCTTGAGCATTGCCGAAGCCAAGGGCTCCGGCTCATCCGGCGGTGGCGGCGGGTCGGGCCGCAGCGGTGGTGGTGGTGGTGGATCGGGCCGCAGTGGCGGCGGATCGGGCCACTCAGGATCGTCGGGCCGGTCAGGTTCGTCGGGCCGGTCAGAATCGTCCAGAAGCTCGGGGCGGAGCCGTTCGGACGGCGGATCCCATGGAACTACAGGGCCAAGCAGCGCTGGCGGCGGCTCGCACGGCACCACCGGGCCGAGCACCTGCTCGGGGCCGGGCGATGACGATGCCGGCTGCGGCGGCTGAGTGACCTCATAGAGGTGGAATATCTACGCCCCGGCATGGTAATCCATGCCGGGGATACTTTTCAGGCACCATGAAACGACACGACACACCGACTCAATCCGCCTACATCCGGTTTGAGGGGCTGAACGCCCCGGTGCTTCTGGACGGATGCACGGAACTTCTGGAGCCACTTGCCCGGATCATTCCGCATTGGCCCTATTCCGTCAGCGCTGAGCCGGGAGACACCGAACCGACATCGACCATTTCGCGGATCAGGAAAGGCCGGTACACTATCGCGTCGCTCTCGACCTGTGGCGAAACGCGTGAATTCAACGCCGTAAACGCGATCTGCGACATGATCGTCGAACTGTCCTGCGAGCTTCTGCGGTCTGGTGAGCAGTTGATGTGCCTGCACGGCGCTGCGGTCGAGATCTCTGGCCGTCTCGTCATCATTCCCAATGTCCGTCGCGCCGGGAAAAGCACCCTGACCGCCTGTCTCGCTCATCGCGGGTTCCGCGTCTTCAGCGATGATTTCTTTTCGGTGGGGCTGGATCCGGACGGACGCTTTCAGGGTGTTGCGATGGGGGTCAGCCCGCGCCTGCGCCTGCCAGTACCCGAGAGTTTCAGCACCGGGTTCCGCGATTGGGTTTCAACCAATGACGGCCCGGCCAACCGGCAGTACAAATACCTCACCCTTCCGGACCAGCCCGCGCATGGGAGCGAATGCCCCCTTGGCGCGATCATCTTTCTCAATCGCAAAAAGACAGGCCCGACCACGCTTGAACCCATGGATATGCACAAGGCCGTTGCGGCATTGCTGCATCAGAATTTCGCCCGGACCGTTCATTCGGGCACCATTCTGCATATGACCAAGGCATTGCTGTCAGCCGTCCATCCGCATCGCCTGACCTATTCCTGTGCCGAGGAGGCTGCGGCCTTTCTTGAAACTCGGTTTTCAGATTGGCCCGCCGACCCTCCCGTGGCGCGAAATCAGCATCTGATCGAATTCCGCGAAGTGGATGAAGAACTGATCGCAGCGCCCATGCCGGAGTTTCATCGCGATGCGATCTATGTCCGCAAGCACGGCTATTCCGAAGTCACCATGAATGGCGGTCACTACCTGACGGATGCATTCGGGCTTGGCGTACACCGGCTGAACGATGGGTCGCTGGCGATCTGGCGCTTGCTGGAAGAGCCGATGGACCTTGATGACCTTTGTGATGTCCTTGCCCATGCTTTCCCCGATGCGCCGCGCGCGCAGATCGAAGCGGACAGCACCAAGATGCTGACACGCTTTGTCGAGCATCGGTTGGTAGAGCCTGCGGGCCGGACAGGCTGAACCATCAGCCGGTCACGCGTCGTAGGTGACGCGCCCGCCACAGATCGTGACCCTCGCCCGCGCCTTGTCGAGATCGCCGGTTGGCATCGCCTCGATATCACGGTCCATGACGACGATATCGGCCATCATGCCCGCTTTCAGTCGGCCCTTGCGGCGCTCGTTGAATTCCACCCAGGCATTGTCACATGTGTAGGAGGCCAGCGTTTCACGCAGACCCTGCCGCTGGTCGGGCCAATGCGGGGGCAGGTCTGCCCCGTGGACCGCGCCCTTGACCGTGGGCATGACATCGACCGGCACCACGGGCCAGTCGGTGGAAAAGATCACCTTCGCACCTGATGCACGGATTGTCCGCCAGGCGAAGGCCGTTTCGAATTGATGCGGATGCAGCAGATCGCCCGGCTCATAGGGCTGGAAAAGACCGCCCCGTGGCGAATGCAGCGGCTGGATCGACGCAACGGCCCCCAGCGCCTTGAAGCGGGGAATGTCGTCGGGATGGATCAGCTCGATATGCTCGACCCGGTGACGGCTGTCGCGCGGACCATTCGCCTCGCGCGCGGCCTGATAGCCATCCAGCACCCGGCGTACGGCACCATCGCCGACCGCATGGACCGAGATCTGCAGTCCCATGCGGTCGATCCTGCGGCAGGCTTCGGCAAAATGCGCAGCCTCGAACAAGGCGTCGCCGGTGGTGTCGGTGCCGGGATAGGGGATCAGCGTGCAGGCGGTGCGGCTGTCGATGACGCCATCCATGAACATCTTGACCCGGTTGCACCAGACCATGTCCGTGGCAAAGCGCGCCCGCATCTCTTCGGCCTCGGCGAGCCGGTCGAGGGGATCGTAATTCTTCAGATGCATCGGCACTTCGACCCGGGCGATCAGATCGCCCGCCGCGTCCAACTCGCTCAGAAGTTCAAGCTGATAGAAATTGCCATCCATGTTGTGCAGCCCGGTAATCCCGTGCGAAGCGCAATGCGCCAGGCCACGGGCCAGAACCTGCTTGTCATAGGCGCGTTCCTTCGGCCCCGGCGCGGGTTCGGGATCGCGGCCCGTCACGAAGCCCATCAGGTCGCGACCGCCAAGTTCGGTCAGAGCCAGAACATGGGCGAAGGCCTCAGGCTCGCGCAGCTCGCCCGCCGCAGTGCCATCGGCGGCCATCACGATCTCGCTTCCGTCGGGCAGGTCGGCGCCATGCAGGATACCCGCCAGTTCCATCGCCTTGGTATTGGCCCAGACCGTGTGGTGATCGGCCGCCATCGCGGCAAAGGGCCGGTCGGGCAGCACCGCATCCAGATCCTGCCGGGTGATCGACCGTCCACCCATCGCGTGATAGTCGATGGGTGTTGCAAAGATCAGCCGGTCATCCGGGCGTGAGGCGGCATAGGGACGGACCGCGTCGCGGATCGCCTCCACGCCATGCACCCCCAAAAGGCTGAGATAGCCCAGCTCTGCCGATCCGCCGAACAGATGCACGTGACTGTCGATGAAGCCGGGCAGAACGGTTGCCCCGCCCGCGTCGATCACCCGCGCCCCATTCGCAAGCGCCCGGATATCGGCTGTGCTGCCCACGGCAGTGATCGTGCCGCCGGTGATGGCCAGCGCCTCGGCGTCCGGTCCGTCGAATGTGATGACGCGGCCATTCAGAATAACGATGTCAGTCATGTCTTTGCCCCGGTTCGGCACGCCCGGATAGAGGGCGTGCCGACAGTTGGTGGGATTACTTCAGAAGCTCGGTCCAGATCGCGGTATAGATCTTCTGCGTTTCGGGTGGGCAGATCCTCGCGACATAGGCAGAAGCCTTCAGGTCTTCGGGAATATTCACCTCGGGCGCAGATGCCATGTCTTCGGGCATGAACGCCTCGGACCCCTTGATCCCGTTGGCATAGCGCGCGAAGGCCGAAATCATGCCGGCATTTTCCGGGTCCATGATGAAGTTCATGAAGGTCTTGGCTTCATCCACGTTCTTGGCGTCGGCAAGGATGGCAACGTTGTCCATCCAGACCGGGAAACCCTCTTTCGGATAACCGAAGACGACGTCAGGGTTCATCAGACGCGAGCGGAACGAAGCACCGTTCCAGTTCACGCCAGCCGAGATATCGCCCTTGGCGTATTTCTCGACCGTGCCATAGTCGATCGACAGCCAGTCCTGCTTGGCGGCCAGAAGACCGTCGCGCACCTTCGACAGAACCTCCTTGTCCTCAGTGCATTGTTCGCCGCCATAATATTTCACGGCCAGCCCAAGGACGTCATTCATTTCGGGGACAACGCTGACCTTGCCCTTCAGCTCATCAGGCGGATCAAGGAAGATCGCGGCAGTGTTCGGATCGCCGCTATAGACCGACGTGTTGACGGTGACGCCAACCGTGCCCCATTGCCACGGCACGGTAAAGTTGCGCCCCGGATCGAAATCGACATCGACCCAGGCCGGGTCCATGTTCTTGAAGTTCGACATCTCGTCGGGGCGGCTTTCCAGCAGCAGGCCCTCGCTGATCCAGATCGACACATAGGTGTGGGTCGGAACCACGATGTCAAAGCCGTGCCCGCCGGCCTTGACCTTGGCCAGCGCGGTGTCGTTGCTGTCGAAATCGGTGATCGTGACCTTGATACCGGTCTCTTTCTCGAACTTCTCGATCAGTTCGGGGCTGGTGTAGTTGCCCCAGTTGTAGATGTTCAACTCGCCCTCGGCCCATGCGGTGCCTGCCATCGCAAGCGATGCCCCGGCCAGCGCGGTGATCAGTCTGGTCTTCATCTTTCGACTCCCTTGTTGTGCCCGGAACCGGGCTTGATTGGCGGCACTCAGGTCTTCCGTCCCGTCAGGTAGAAGAAGAA
>NZ_JBARVQ010000567.1:0-2574 GCF_049646345.1 Albidovulum sp.
GTACCATATCAGGCAGATGACCGAGAGCGCCGCTGCCGCCGCATTCAGCATATGACCGCCAGGCAGCTTTTCGGCCTTCGACGTCACCTTGCCGGCAAGCTTGCCAAACGCGATGACCGAGCCGGTAAAGGTCACGGCCCCGATAAAGATGCCAAGGAACAGCTCAACCTGCAGGATCGACTGTTCGACGCCCGTCTTGTGCGCCAGAACGGCCGCGAAGCCTTCCAGCCCGTGGCGTGCCGCCTCATCCATTGCCAGTACATTGCCCAGTTCGAAATGGGCGTTGAAGCCGACAAAGACCGCCGCCAGACCGACCAGCGAATGCATCGCGGCGACAAGCTGCGGCATCTCGGTCATCTGGACCTTGTTGGCGACATAGGTGCCAATGATGCCGCCGCCCGC
This sequence comes from Albidovulum sp., assembly GCF_049646345.1. Lineage (GTDB taxonomy): Bacteria > Pseudomonadota > Alphaproteobacteria > Rhodobacterales > Rhodobacteraceae > Albidovulum. The sequence goes on from NZ_JBARVQ010000567.1 coordinate 403, forward strand.
GATCAAAAGAAGCGACAACAGCCAAAGGCCCGAGCCCGGGCCGATCAGCGTGGCGACAACCGCCAGCGCCATGCCGGCAATGCCGTACCAGACCGCGCGCTTGGCACTTTCCTGACCGGAAAGCCCGCCAAGCGAGAGGATGAAAAGAACTGCCGCAACGACATAGGCGGCCGTGGTGAAACCGAATTCCATCTGAGCGGCCCCCTTACGATTTCTGGAACATGGCGAGCATGCGCCGGGTGACAAGGAAACCGCCGAAGATGTTGATTCCGGCCATGAAAATCGAAAGTGCCGCCAAGAGGATCACAAGGTACGATCCCGATCCGATCTGCATCAGGGCACCCAGAATGATGATCGACGAAATCGCGTTCGTGACCGCCATCAGGGGCGTGTGCAGCGAGTGGCTGACATTCCAGATCACCTGGAAGCCGACAAAGACCGACAGCACGAAAACGATGAAGTGCTGCATGAAGCTTGCCGGGGCCACAAGACCGATGCCCAACAGCAAAGCCGCGCCGACCGCCAGAAGCGTGACCTGGCTACGGGTCTGCGCCTTGAAGGCCGCGACTTCCTGCGCCCGCTTCTCTTCGGCGGTCAGTTCCTTTGCCTTCTCCTTCGGCTTCTGCGCGGCGATCGCCGCGATCTTGGGCGGTGGCGGCGGGAAAGTGATCTCGCCTGCATGCGTAACCGTCGCACCGCGGATAACGTCGTCTTCCATATTGTGGTTGACGGTGCCGTCCTTGCCCGGCGTCAGGTCGAACATCATGTGACGGATATTGTTGGCGTAGAGCGTCGAAGACTGCGCAGCCATGCGGCTCGGGAAATCGGTATAGCCGACGATGGTCACGCCACTCTCGGTGACGATCTTTTCATCCGGTTTGGTCAGTTCGCAGTTGCCGCCACGCTCGGCGGCAAGGTCAACGATGACCGATCCGGGCTTCATCGCCTCGACCATGTCCTTGGTCCAGAGGACCGGGGCGTCGCGACCGGGGATCAGCGCGGTGGTGATGACGATGTCGATCTCGGGCGCAAGTTCGCGGAACTTCTTCAACTGCGCTTCGCGGAATTCGGGGCTGGACGGTGCTGCATAACCGCCCGTCGTCGCGCCGTCCTGCGCCTGCTCCTCAAAATCGAGATAGACGAATTCGGCACCCATCGATTCGATCTGTTCTGCCACTTCGGGGCGCACATCGAACGCATAGGTGATTGCGCCGAGGCTGGTCGAGGTGCCAATGGCCGCCAGACCGGCAACCCCCGCGCCAACGATCAGCACCTTCGCAGGCGGCACCTTGCCCGCCGCCGTCACCTGACCGGTGAAGAAGCGGCCAAAGTTGTTCCCGGCTTCGATCACCGCGCGGTAGCCTGCGATATTGGCCATCGACGACAGCGCTTCCATCTTCTGCGCCCGGCTGATGCGCGGCACCATATCCATGGCGACCACGGTCGCGCCCTGCTTGTTCGCCAGTTCCAAAAGTTTCGTGTTCTGAGCAGGATAGAAGAACGAGATCAGGGTCTGATCCTTCGACAGGCGCTTGGTCTCGGCGTCGCTCGGCGGCCGCACCTTGGCAACGATGTCGACCTGTTTGAAGAGCGCCGCCGCCGTCTTCACGACGGTCACGCCAGCCGCCTCATAGGCCTTGTCGGAGAACCCGGCAGCCGCACCCGCGCCTGCCTCGACAAAACACTCATGGCCAAGTTTCTGCAGATGCCCCGCCGAATCCGGCGTCAGCGCCACCCGCGCCTCGCCCTCGAATATCTCCTTCGGTACCCCGATCTTCACAATATTGTCCCTCTTCGTCCTGGCGCGCCCCTGCAGGACACGGCCGGTTTCCTCGCTCGCGCAAGATTATTACTCTTTTATGCCGCACTGCGGCAAGAAGGTTTTCGGCGTCTTACAGCCAGCGACGCGTTTGCGCCTTATAGAGTTCGTACGGTTCGCCAAACAAACTGCTCAGCCGCTCTTCTTCATCAAGAATGAACCGTGATTGAATGACATACATGAATACTGCAATCAAAGGCAGTGCAACCAAAGCATCCCAGGCAATGTAGAGGCCAAGAAGAATGATCACATCGGCCAGATAGATGGGGTTGCGACTAAGCCGGAAAACGCCATTCGTGATCAGCGTGTCAGGATCGCGGCGCGGAATGACGGATGTCTTGACCAGTATCATC
>NZ_JBARVQ010000568.1:0-3055 GCF_049646345.1 Albidovulum sp.
GCACATTCAGCGCGGCGGTCGCGGTGCGTTCGTACCAGCGACCGTAAGAGGCACCGATGCCGGTGCGGTGCAGCTGAAAGCCGATGCGGATCGGTTCGGACGACTGGGCCTGCGCGAAGCGTGCGCCAAGGCCGGTGGTCAGAAGCGTACCAGCCCCGGCCATGCCCGCCAGAACCGCGCGACGGGTCGGATTCGGTGTGATCAGTTTGTTTGTCATCAAACATCTCCGCTGTTGAAACGACGCGTTTTTCCAATTGTGAGCCGCGTCTTTGCCAATCTTGCAAGCAACGGAACACGGACTCTGCCTGCAATGCAAATGCTTTCTCACCCGGCAGTGGGGGCGGATAACAGCCAGAGCCCGAAAACCGTGTAGGCGATCATCAGAAGCGTCATCGGCAGATGTGCCCGGAACCCTCCCGCTTCGGGTAGCCGTTCGGTCAGTTTCAGGTTGAGGATCACGGCCAGCAGATGGGCGCCAAGGATGATCGCGAATTGCGCTGTCCAGATCGCCAGAACGCCGCGATGGGTGGTCAGGAACCCGAAGGATACCCAATGGTCGGGCAGCCCGAGAAGCTGCCAGCCGCGGCCGAGCGGATCATTGAGTGCGTTGATGGCATATTGGCCATTGGTCAGAAGCGCGATCAGGTAATGGGCGACATGATAGCCCGCCGCGATCGGCAGGAATGAAAGCATCACCGGGCCCGCCGCCTGTCTGAACGCGCCCTTGGGCAGTCCGGCCCGGATCGCACAAAGAATGAGGGTCGCGCTCAGGCCCCAGAAGGCGATAAGCGCGGCCGAGTTGACGCCCTGGACTGCTGATCGGCCCGGGAATTCCAGAGGGTTGATGCCCAGAAGGGCCAGCCACCAGAAGGTCTCGGTCAGCCCGTCGAAACTGACCGAGGCAAGGACCAGAGTGATAAAGGCGATGGCCGAAGGCGTCAGCGGCGCGAGGCGCAACACCTGCGCGCCGGGAAGACCCGCCATGACCCGGAGCCGCGTGCCCTCTCGTTCGGCCCAGAAGGGTGCGATGCGGGAAATCATCGCGAAATAGACGGTCAGGAACTCGCCCCTATCCAGCCAATCCTCGCCCTCAAGCACGGCCAGCACGAGGATCAGAAGGTAATAGCCCGCCACGACGCAGGCCAGCACGAAAGGATCGGCCGGAGAGAGAGAGACAATCTCGAACCATGCGAAGCCAAGATAGCCTGCGACGGCGGGCCAGTGGCCGAGGCGGGCCAGTCCGATATTGCCCCTGCGCCCGATCATATTGCGGAGAGTGCGGACGGGGCCGGTCCAGGGTTCAACATCGCGCCAAAGATTGCCGAAAAGGACAGAAGCCAGCGTGAGGCCGACCCAGAGCACCGTCCAGACGGTCAGCGGCAGGAGGTTCGTCAAGGGGTCGCGGGTACCCCAGATGCCGGACGCGATGAGCACCCAGAAGGCAAGGGCCACAATCCAGCCTGACACGGGCCGGCTCAGAATTGCGGGCCGTTCGAAAAGCTGCCGCACGCCGAAGGCAGGCAGCCGTCCGGCCATCAGCCCGGCCAGTGCCGTCAGCGCCACGGCAAGCCCCGCGCCCAGCATGTACCAGCCCGTGGGCAGGGTCAGGATCACCATCCGTTCAGAGGCATGGGCGAAGGCCGCGCCGGGTAGCAGCGCGAGGCAGATGGCGAGCCGCCGCATCAGCGCAGGCCGTCCTCGCCCTTGATCTCATGCGCCTCAAGCCCACCCATCCGCGAATGGACGCGGGGGCCTTTGGCCATGCAGAGGGCAAAGACGATCTCATCCGGTTTCGGCCCGTCTGGGACCATCACGGTCATTGTATCGAAATGGCTGCGCACATAGGCCGCGTTGATATGGGCGAGCGGCAGGTCGAGCGTGGTGCCCGCCGTGCCGACTTTCTTGGCCGAGGGCACGATGGCCTTCGATTCCCCCAGAAGCGTCCGCATCCCGTAGCCGCCCGGCGCATGCCAGAGCGCGCCGTGTTCCAACTCGCCGTTGATGCCGACGAGCGCGCCCTTGCCATAGGAGTCGATGCCCTCAGATCCGCCAAAAGCTGCGATCAGCTTTTTGCCCATCATCAGTGCCAGCGGCTTCAGATCCTCCATCGCGGGCTGAAGGTCCTCGACGTAACGCCCGGCAAAGGGGTTGGCGACCACGGCCAGAACCGCTGCCCTCTGGCGCGGCAAAGCGATATCTGCGCCGCCGTCATGGTGGATGTCGTCCTGGACGAGGATCAGTTTGCGCAGGCGAAAGGTCACAGTGGTGGTTTCCTTCTCAATGGGCAGGGCGAAAGTGGCGCAATCCTGCCCGCGCCGCAACCTCCCGTCAGACAAGCGGATAGTGGGCGAGCGGGTCATGGACCGCACCGTCAGGGCGAAGGGTGGACCGGAAGAGCGTGAAGGATGTGACCGGAAAGGCCGGGATCGACATGCCGCCATGGGTGGCAAGGAAGCCCGCCAGAAGCTGCATCTCATCGGGTGTGGCGGTCGCGGGCAGGCGCGCCAGCGTGACATGCGGCACGAACCGTTCGCGCGGCAGCATCAGGCCCGCGCCGTGCAACCGGCTGCGGATGGTCCGGTGCAGATCCATCAGCGCAGGGTCAGGCCGGGCGCCGATATGAACCACTTTCGGCACCCGCCCCCCGAACGTGTCAAAGCCATGAAGCTGCAGGTCGAACCGGCGGGTGTGAACCGTCTCCATCGCCTCATGCGCCGCCTCAATGACCGCCTCGGGCTCATCCCCCAGAAAGGCAAGCGTCAGGTGCATGTTGTCCGCTGGTACGTGGCGGCCGACGGGCAGTTTTGAGACGAGCGCCGAGAGGGTCTCGGTCACATGATCGGGCAAAGAAAGGGCAAGGAAAGCGCGCATGGGACCCTGGATAAAGCAATGGCTCAGTCAATCATATGACAGCTCTGGTTGTGTAGTGCTTTGTTCAGAGATTGGAACTGAAACCGCGTTACGATCTTCGCCACGAGTGTAACGCTAGCCGGGCGGGTGCCTGGCCGTGGGGTGGCGCAGCGACCATTATTCAGGGTGCTTTATGGCAGCAAAG
>NZ_JBARVQ010000569.1:0-5930 GCF_049646345.1 Albidovulum sp.
CGACGCGCCCTTGCGCCGGATCGGGGCGCAGGTCTTCGGGCCAGCACCGGCACCCGTGGCGCGGGTCAGGGGACGGCACCGGGTGCGATTGCTGGTGAAGGCAGCCAAGGGCGTGGCGCTGCAAGCCGCACTTGCCGAATGGGTGGGGCAGTTCCGCGCACCCAACAACCTGCGCCTCTCGATCGATATCGACCCGCAGAGCTTTTACTGAGGCCTGCGCCGGAAAAGCCCATGTCGATAGCCGATCCCGGGCCCGCACACATGAAGTGGATCTGACCTTCCGTCATGCGCTTGCCCAAGAGGTGGCGACCGACTAAACGTCATTCCACGCACGAGGCCCCTTAGCTCAGCTGGATAGAGCAGCCGACTTCTAATCGGCAGGTCGAGGGTTCGAATCCTTCAGGGGCCGCGTGCGGCGGGCATTTGTCGGTTACAACATGCCTTTTCCGGGTTTCATACCATCCCCTTTCCAAACGGGACGTTTCCAGAGGGGTTGAGTGCTACCTGAAACTGCTTAACTATCTATTTTAAATCGAAATTATTTCTCTGGAGCTGCACTGGCTATGCGTCCTGACCCCAGGTGATGCGTAATGTTTCGAGTTAAACGCGAAACGCTGTAGCAAGCCTCACCTCCGCCGCTAGCCCTGTCGGGAAGCGTGAGATTTTGGTGTCGGAGCAGTAATGCCCACACCCCACAGTCCCGGACCTGATCCGGGACCTCCAAGCGCTGACTTTTGGCAAAAGCTGCGGATCGGCATGACCGGCGCAGTTCAGCCTCTTTGCATCGGGCAGTCGTGGCTGTGGACCATGGTCACGCGGCAGATGATTTCGGACAGGCGGGTATCAGGTGCAGATGCGCGCAAGGCCGAGTTGCCCGGTGTGATGATCTGTCAGTGCGCGTTCGGCGGCGGATGTTGGTTGGTGACGGGGATATTGCGGTGCCGCCCGGTCGTCGAGGATTGCGGTCCAGCCGGAGGTGGTGGCGAAGAAGCGGGCAACGCCCGGCGCGCCGAATTCACACAGGAAGCCCTGCACGACCGTGTCGAGATAGCTGAGCAGGATCGGGTGGTGGCCGGGCGGAAGGCCGTGGGCCTCATCGACCGCGTAGATCTCGATCCGCTGCGCCCAGTCCGGCGCGGTGGCGACATGGGCATGCGGGACCGGGTGGCGGCGATAGGCCGCTTCGCGCTGGTCAAGAAGCGCCCAGTCATCGTTCGGCACGGCGGCGATCAGCCCGTCGATTTCGGCATTGGCCGGTTCGGCGGATAGATAGGGCCAGTCGCGCAGGCGCGTGTGCCGCCAGATCCGGCGCCAGCCTTTCACTGTGGCGGCCTCACCCGGCGCGTAGTCATGCGTTGCCCGATTGACGAGCGAGCCATAGCCGAAGAAGGCGGGATGCTGGATCAGGGTCATTCTGCGCGCGAACAAAAATGATGCATGGGTAAGGATGTTACGCCAGCGGATCGCTGTTGCGCAAGAATGTATCCCATTGCATACAGGCTTGCCAGAGTGACAGTGAAGCGGGTATTTGTACTGCGTCAGATCCGGGAGAATCCGGAAGGGGAGAGCCCCGTCTGGTGCCGAAGGAGCAACCGCCCCGGTAAACTCTCAGGCAGAAGGACCGGTCTGACGACGGAAACTCTGGAGAGATCCCGGATCGAAGTCCGGGACGCCGAAGGGATAACGATCTCAGGCGAAAGGACAGAGGGGGCATCGGAATGGGCGGCTTGACCGCCCTTGGCGATGCCGGACAGCATGAACCGGCGTGAATTAGGGGGGGCGGTATGACCGACCTGAAACGTACGGTTCTTTACGATCTGCATATCGAATTAGGCGGCAAGATGGTGCCCTTCGCGGGCTACGAGATGCCGGTGCAACATCCGATGGGCGTGATGAAGGAACATCTTCACACGCGCTCTGGTGCCGGGCTTTTCGACGTCAGCCATATGGGCCAGATTCTGATGAGCGCGAAATCGGGCGCGGTCGAGGATGCGGCCTTGGCTTTGGAAACGCTGGTGCCGGTCGATATCCTCGGGCTGAAGGAAGGCCGACAGCGCTACGCGCTGTTCACCAATGACGAAGGCGGGATTCTGGATGACCTGATGGTCGCCAACCGGGGCGATCACCTGTTTCTGGTGGTTAATGCCGCGTGCAAGGATCAGGATTTCGCGCATCTGAAGGCGCATCTTGGCGAGACCTGCGATCTGGGCATGATCACCGACCGCGCGCTTCTGGCGCTTCAGGGACCGGCGGCCGAGGCGGCTCTGGCCCGGCTGGTGCCGGATGTGGTCGATCTGAAATTCATGGATGTCGCCATCCGGCAATGGGATACGGCCGAGCTGTGGATTTCCCGCTCGGGCTATACCGGCGAGGACGGCTTTGAAATCTCGGTGCCCGAGAAATTCGCGGTCAGCTTCGCCCGCGCTCTTCTGGCGATGGAGGAGGTGGCACCCATCGGGCTCGGCGCCCGCGATTCGCTGCGGCTGGAGGCGGGCATGTGCCTTTACGGCCATGACATCGACACCACCACGAGCCCTGTCGAGGGCAATGTCACCTGGGCCATCCAGAAGGCGCGGCGCGCCGGTGGTGCCCGCGAAGGCGGCTTTCCGGGGGCGGAACGCATCCTGAAGGAACTGGCCGACGGCCCCGCCCGCCGCCGCGTGGGGCTGCGCCCCGAGGGCCGCGCGCCAATGCGCGAGGGGACGGAAGTGTTCGCCGGTCCCGAAGGTGGTGCGGCCATCGGCACGATCACCTCGGGCGGCTTCGGCCCCTCGATCGAAGCACCGATGGCGATGTCCTATCTGCCCGCCGATCTGAGCGAAGGCACCACGGTTTATGGCGAAGTCAGGGGCAAGCGCCTGCCCGCCGTGATCGCACCGATGCCGTTCCAGCCCAATCAATACAAACGTTAACCAGCAGGGGAAAAGACCCATGAAATATACCGAAGATCATGAATGGCTCCGCGTCGAAGGCGATGTCGTGGTTGTGGGGATCACCGACCACGCATCGGAACAGCTTGGCGATGTTGTGTTCGTTGAACTGCCCGAACCTGGCACGAGCGTTTCGAAGGGCGATGAGATCGTGGTGATCGAAAGCGTCAAGGCGGCCTCTGATATTACGGCGCCGCTCGATGGTGAGATTGTCGAGGTCAATTCGGACGTCGCCGACAACCCCGGCATGGTGAACGAGGACCCGACCGGCAAGGCCTGGTTCTTCAAGATGAAGCTTTCGGACATGTCCGCGCTCGACGGGCTGATGGACGAAGCCGCCTATAACGCGCTGATCGGATAAGGACGCGAAAGATGCCCTTCACCCCCACGGACTACCTGCCCTACGACTTCGCCAACCGCCGCCACATCGGCCCGTCTCCGGCAGAGATGGAGGAGATGTTCAAGGTGCTGGGGGTGAAGGACCTCGATGAACTGATCGACCAGACGATCCCGAAAAGCCTGCGTCAGGAAAAGCCGCTCGACTTCGGCAAGGCCAAGTCGGAACGCGAACTTTTGTGGTTCATGCGTCAGGTCGCGAAGAAGAACAACGTCTTCACCTCGATGATCGGCCAGGGCTATTACGGCACCGTCTGCCCGCCCGCGATCCAGCGCAACATCCTTGAAAACCCGGCCTGGTACACGGCTTACACGCCCTATCAGCCGGAGATTTCGCAAGGCCGCCTTGAGGCGCTCTTGAACTTCCAGACCATGGTCTGCGACATGACCGGTCTTGAGATCGCCAATGCCTCGCTTCTGGATGAGGCGACGGCGGCGGCGGAAGCCATGACCATGGCGCAGCGCACGTCGAAGTCGAAGGCCACCGCCTTTTTCATCGACGAGAACTGCCATCCGCAGAATATCGAGGTGATGAAGGTCCGCGCCGCCCCCATCGGCATCGAGATCATCGTGGGCAATCCTGCGGATATCGAATCCGACAAGGTGTTCGGTGCGGTCTTCCAGTATCCCGGTACCTATGGCCATCTCACCGATTTCACACCCCATATCGCCAAGCTGCATGAGGCGGGCGCGCTCGGCATCGTCATCGCCGACATCATGGCGCTGACGCTGCTGAAGGAGCCGGGCGCGATGGGCGCGGATATCGCCGTCGGCTCCACCCAGCGCTTCGGCGTGCCGATGGGCTTTGGCGGGCCGTCGGCGGCCTATATGGCCTGCAAGGACGCGCATAAGCGCAACATGCCTGGCCGGATCGTCGGTGTGTCCATCGACGCGCAGGGCGGTCAGGCTTACCGCCTGTCCCTGCAAACCCGCGAACAGCATATCCGCCGCGAAAAGGCCACGTCGAATGTCTGCACCGCGCAGGCGCTTCTGGCCAATATGGCGTCCTTCTACGCGGTCTACCACGGGCCGGAAGGCTTGCAGGCCATTGGCCAGCGCATCCACCGCAAGACGGTGCGCGTGGCGCGGGGGCTTGAGGCGGCGGGCTACAAGGTCGAGCCCGAGCACTACTTCGACACGATCACAGTCGATGTCGGCCCGATGCAGGGCGCGATCCTGAAGGCCGCGCAGGAAGAGCGGATCAATCTCCGCAAGATCGGCAAGACAAGGGTCGGCATCTCGATCGACGAAACCACCCGGCGGCTGACCATCGAACGGCTCTGGCGGGCCTTCGGCATCGACCAGAAGGATGATGATCTGACGCATCACGCCAGTATTCCGGACGCGCTTGTGCGGACGTCGGAATATCTGACCCATCCGATCTTCCACCTGAACCGGGCCGAGACCGAGATGATGCGCTACATGCGTCGTCTGGCGGACCGCGATCTGGCGCTGGATCGGGCGATGATCCCCTTGGGGTCGTGCACGATGAAGCTGAATGCAGCGGTCGAGATGATGCCGATCACCTGGCCGGAATTTTCGAACCTCCACCCCTTCGCGCCATCCGATCAGACCGAGGGCTACAGGGAGATGTTCGACGATCTCTCGGCGAAACTCTGCGAGATTACCGGCTATGACGCGATGAGCCTGCAGCCGAATTCCGGCGCGCAGGGCGAATATGCGGGCCTTCTGACCATCGCCGCCTATCATCAGGCGCGGGGGCAGGGGCACCGCAATATCTGCATCATCCCGGTGTCGGCCCATGGCACCAACCCGGCCTCGGCGCAGATGGCGGGGATGAAGGTCGTCGTCGTCAAGTCGGCCGAGAACGGCGATATCGATGTTGAGGATTTCCGCGCCAAGGCGGAGGCGGCGGGCGACAATCTGGCCGCTTGCATGATCACCTATCCGTCGACACACGGCGTCTTTGAGGAAACCGTCCGCAAGGTCTGCAAGATCACCCATGATCATGGCGGGCAGGTCTATATCGACGGCGCCAACATGAACGCGATGGTCGGCCTTGTCCGGCCCGGCGATCTGGGCGGCGATGTCAGCCACCTCAACCTTCACAAGACCTTCTGCATCCCGCATGGCGGCGGCGGCCCTGGCATGGGTCCGATCGGCGTCAAGGCGCATCTGGTGCCGCATCTGCCCGGTCACCCGATGACCGGCGGCACCGAGGGTCCGGTCAGCGCCGCGCCCTATGGCTCGCCCTCGTTGCTGCCGATTTCGTGGGCCTACTGCCTGATGATGGGTGGCGAAGGGCTGACACAGGCGACGCGGGTCGCGATTCTGAACGCCAACTACATCGCCAAGCGGCTGGAAGGCGCGTTTCCGGTGCTCTATCGCGGGCGAATGGGGCGGGTGGCGCACGAATGCATCCTCGACGTGCGCCCGTTCGCCGACAGCGCCGGCGTGACGGTGGACGACATCGCCAAGCGTCTGATCGACTGCGGTTTCCACGCGCCGACGATGAGCTGGCCGGTGGCGGGCACGCTGATGGTGGAGCCGACGGAGAGCGAGCCCAAGCCCGAGCTCGACCGCTTCGTCGACGCGATGCTGGCGATCCGCGAGGAGATCCGGGCGGTCGAGGCGGGCGAGATG
>NZ_JBARVQ010000570.1:0-8075 GCF_049646345.1 Albidovulum sp.
GAACGTATTGGTGGTCGAGGATGAACCTGCCCAGCGTGAGGTTCTGACCTATAATCTTGAGGCCGAAGGCTTTCGCGTCGCGCAGGCAGACAATGGCGAAGAGGCGCTTTTGCTGGTTGCCGAGGAAACGCCCGACCTCATCGTGCTTGACTGGATGCTGCCCAATGTCTCGGGGATCGAGGTCTGCAGGCGTCTGAAGTCCAAACCCGAAACCAGGGCTGTGCCGATCATCATGCTGTCGGCGCGGTCCGAAGAGGTCGATCTGGTGCGCGGTTTGGAAACCGGGGCGGATGACTACATGGTCAAGCCCTATTCGGTTGTCGAACTGATGGCGCGAGTCCGCACCCAGCTGCGCCGCACCCGCCCGTCAAGCGTCGGCGAAGTGCTGGAATTCGAGGATATCACGCTCGATCCCGAAACCCATCGGGTCATCCGGGGCGGTCAGAACCTGAAACTCGGCCCGACCGAATTCCGGCTGCTCACCACTTTCATGGAAAAACCGGGCCGGGTCTGGCCGCGCGACCAGCTTCTTGACCGGGTCTGGGGGCGGGACATCTATGTCGATACCCGGACCGTCGATGTCCATGTCGGACGGCTCAGAAAGGCGCTTTGCGCCCATGGTGGTGAAGATCCGATCCGCACCGTGCGTGGTGCCGGTTACGCGCTTGGATGATCGGCCGACAACGATTTTTCTTCGAAAAATCGACGAATTTTCGGAGAAAATTCGCAGCCGTCGTCAGGGTTCTGCCTTGGGTTCAAGGATTGTTACACCCGTCGCCGCGGCCCGCGCGAGATCCGGGTCAAGCGACATTGGCACATATTCCCCCCGCCGCCAGAGCACGCTCAGATCATCGTAGTGCCGCGACAGGGGATGTCCCGACTGACCGGTTGAGATGATGAACACCGAACTGTCCGGATCGGCGAAATCATAGACCCCGCGATAGCCGGCCCCATTGACGTTCAGGAAGGGTTCAGGCCCGGTCCCGGCCGTCAGCCCGCGGTCGAGCGTATGGTCGCCCCCGCTCGTTGACTGCCGGATATTGACGAACCACTTCACGACCGGCATCCGCCCAAGAACCGGATGGTCCTGCGTTGCCTGATGCGCGTCGCCCCAGCGCCAGCTTTCAACATTGGGTCCGTAGCGTTCGGAAAGATCCAGCAGTGCGTCATCAAGCGCCATGCGCGCCACATCCGTGCAGCTTTCCACCGGTGCCGATTGCATCACGTCGCACCAGCGCGACGCCCCCTCGATATCGCGGAACACACGTTCGATGAACAACGGCTCCATATGGGTAAATGTATCTGCCAGCGGGCCCAGCTCATCCCGTATCAGCCGGTTTTGTAGCGCCCGAACCCAGGCGGCATAGATCAGGGGCTCGGGCAGATGCTCGTTCATATTGCCGTCCCACTCGGCCAGCACCTCCAACGCCCGCTGGCGCAGCCGTTCCGGTGTGCCAGCCGGTGCCGCCTCACCGGTGAACCAGAGGTCGGCGGCAATCAGCGGCAGGATCGTGCGGGCTGCGGGCGAGACGGTGTCGAGCTGTGCCGCGATGAAACTCTCGCGGCTGTGAACCTCGCGTTCCTGCATCAGCCGGGTCCAGCGCTGCACCCGTTGCGTATCGCCCCAGGTAAAGCTCACATGGCGCGGGAAGGGGCGATCCACCAGCTTGTTGTTGGTATTGCCGACAATGCCGCCCGTCGGATCGACGAAACGCGGATTGAGCGCGAAGGGAAGGGTGCCGTGCCAGCGGTTCTCTTCCACCCAGCCAAGCGACGGAAGCCGCCCCTGACCCTGCATCCGCTCATGTCTCGCCGGAATGGCCCCGAACATCACCAGCGCGATCCCGTCCTGATCGGCCATCGTCACGTTCATCGCAGGCGCCACATAGTCCTTACCGGCGGCGATCCCCTCTTCGACAGAATGCGCCTGCATCAGGTGCAGGGCCGCCGTCATCGATGGATCGTCTGCCGTCAACGCCGTCCAGCTCAGCGCGGCGACATGTCCGGGGGGCGTCACCGACGCAAGATCGTAATGCGTTCCCGGCAATACCGGGCCATTGTCGCTCCAGCGCAGCGTCACCGTAATCGGCGGCGCATCCTTGATCTCGATGATCGACTTGCGGTTGTCAAAGGCCTTCCACCCGTCACTCGTGCGGTAGCGTTCCGGATCGGCGGGGTTGAGTTCTTCGATGTGGATGTCCTGATCATCGGCCCAGGCCGCACCGATCCCCCAGCCGAGCCCACTGTTGCGTCCGGCCAGCACCGCCGGGATCCCCGGAACCGTCGCGCCAATCACCCCGCCCGATTGCAGTTCCAGCCGGGCAAGATACCAGAGCGATGGCGCGGAAAAGTCGATATGAGGATCGTTGGCCAAAAGCGATCCACCCGCCGCCGAACGCGACGGAGCCGCAGCCCAGGCGTTGGAGGCTCCGGCGAAGGTCAGCGAGGGAAGCGGAGTCAGCGGATCGTCCGTCCGGTCCAGTGCGGCATAGGACCGGGATACGCCTGGGACAAGGCTTGCATAGGGCGGCAGTGCCGCCACCCCGTCGCCGGGGATGTCGGGCATCAGGTCCCGGACCCAGTCGTCGGACAATAGCGACAACCGCGCGCGCAGAACCTCGGCCTCGGCCTGCGCCGTATTGCGAAAAGCCATCAGTTTCAGGATCGCCAGCGAATCCGCTGGCTGCCAATAGGCAATCTCATTCGAAAACAGAAAGAACTCCGGCGCGCCCCGCCCCTTGGCCTCGGCATTGATCGTCCCGATCCAGGTATTCACACCGCGCGAATAAGCCTCCAGCGCGGCAAGGGTGGGCGCATCCTGCGCCGCAACCGCACGTGTGGCCAAGCCGTAAAGATCGAGCCGCCGCATCAATTCATCGCTGCGGGCAGTGCGGGTACCAAAGACCTCTGACAACCGGCCCTGAACCGTGCGGCGCAACACGGTCATCTGCCACAACCGGTCCTGTGCATGGGAAAATCCCAGCGCGAAATAGACATCCGCATCGGTCGGGCTGAAGATATGCGGCACGTCAGCTGTGTCGCGGACGATCTCGATCCGGCCCGATATACCCTCGACGCTGAAATCCTCGTCATAGTCCGGCAGCGACCGCGCGGCAAAATAATAGGTCAATGCCACGGTGCAGAATGCCAGCACCATCAGCCCCGAAACGATACGCGTGAGCCAGCGAAAAGCGGTAAGCATGATACTCCGCAAGGATGGGCCGGTCCGGCGCGCCCAGCCCCACCGGACCCATGAACCGGTTGACGGCACGGGCAGGGCGGTTAACTAGGACAGAACGGCCCGAACCGCAATGATCTTGGGAGGATACGATGGCAAAGGTGGCATTTCTTGGCCTTGGTGTGATGGGGTTCCCGATGGCCGGGCATCTTGCCGCCAAGGGGCATGAGGTTACGGTCTTTAACCGCAATGCGGCGAAGGCTGGTGCCTGGGCCGGGCAGCATGGCGGCAAGACCGCTCCGACGCCTGCGACAGCGGCTGATGGCGCTGAATTTGTGATGGCCTGCGTCGGCAATGATGACGACCTGCGCGCCATTTGCCTTGGGGCTGACGGTGCCTTCGCCGGAATGGCCAAGGGGGCGATCTTTGTCGATCACACAACCGTCTCGGCCGCCGTCACCCGTGAACTGGCGGCCGTCGCGGCCGATGCTGGCATCGGCTATGTCGATGCGCCGGTTTCTGGCGGGCAGGCGGGTGCCGAAAACGGCGTGCTTTCGGTCATGTGCGGCGGGGATCAGGCGACTTATGACAGCGCCGAACCCGTCATCGCCGCCTATGCACGCATCTGTCGCCGCCTTGGCGATACCGGCGCTGGCCAGCTTGCCAAGATGGTCAACCAGATCTGTATCGCGGGCCTTGTTCAGGGCCTGTCCGAAGGGCTGCACTTCGCCGAAAAGGCCGGGCTTGATATCGAGGATCTGGTCGAGGTGATCAGCCAGGGCGCCGCAGGATCCTGGCAGATGGTCAACCGCCATAAGACCATGCAGGACGGAAAGTTCGACTACGGTTTCGCCGTCGACTGGATGCGCAAGGATCTCGGCATCTGTCTTGCCACCGCCGATGAGAACGGCGCGAGCCTGCCGGTCACGGCCCTCGTTGACCAGTTCTACAAGGATGTCCAGAAGATGGGCGGCGGCCGCTGGGACACGTCGAGCCTGATGGCCCGGCTCAGAAAGCTCGGATAAAACGCCCCGTCTGCTTCCACTTGGTGAAAATATCTACTATTGACCTTTGGTCAACATTTTGGCGCGACGGTAGCAAGGGCATTGAGCGTGAAGACCTCAAATATCGGAACGCACAATGCCCTTGCGGATTCAGTAAAGCAGCCGTTCAAACAAAGCGCGGCGAAAGCTGGCGGAGAGCCCATATTGACCGATGCTGCGCGAGGCATGAACGGGTGCGAAGCGTGCCGAGCCGACATTAGCCGTGGCAAGACTCAACCCAAGGACGACCTTGCCAATGAAGCTCGACACTGCGGTGCGGCTTCCCAAAGCCGAGCTTGGGCCAATAGCACAGCGTTCAGATGAGTCGGCCGACCGCAAAGCGGGGGTTGAACAGCCATGTAGCGTCGATTGCGAAGCAGCCAGATCTTTCCGCAGCTTTGTGCCTTATTGGTCGAAGTTGACCAAAAAACTGGTGTTTACCGCGTCGGACGAATGTCGGTCTATCGAAATGTGCTGACTGTTTCGTAGGCTGCCTTATCGGTGGCAGAGATCGTACAGTAGCGGATCTCGACGCGTCTCGGCGATACGTCCATATCCATATTGCGATCGTCGATGGTTTCGCCCGCTCCAAATGCGACAACGGATATATTGTCTTTACGTAAATGCTCATGACCCTCTTCATCCGCTCTGCGGGGCGACAGGTTGAATAACTTCTGCACAAATATGCTTTTCACCCGGTCGGCCCGCCGGTCAGCAAGATCGGCATTCTGCGCCGACAAACCGGTGGCGCTGGCATAGCCAGTCAGGAAAATGATGTGATGATTGTCACGTTTCACTCCGCTCTTGCGAAGATTCTTGAACTTTTCCGCGAACGCCACGATCGGCCCGGGATCGTTCGGTACAAAGCTGCCTTCCGAGAAGAAGATATCTGGCCCGTCGACTTGCACATTGTCGCATTCATTCATCCCGTCTTCCCCAAAGGCCCGGATCAACTGTTGCCGAGAGCCATGTACGAAACCCGGCACGGGGACCGCCACACTATCCGACATCCGATTGCCTGCGGAATTGAGCGCAGTGGTCGCATGCGTCAGTGCCTCGACCGCGTTTCCAAGCCCAGACAGGACGTCACTCATTCCGATGTCGTTTCCAGTTTCGTTCAGAACGGTGACAAACACTTCTGGCTTCGGCAACTGGACCGTGACTTGCAACGCTGCGAGTTCGTCAACTCGAACATTGAGCAAATCAAGATCTGTCTGCAGCCGGGCAAGATCGGTTGCCTGGGAGATTGCGGAAGAGATCAGCGAACGCGCATAGCTGTGTGCCGATCGGCCAAAGGTTAGCAGTGTCGTGCGGATCATGCGAAGGTGACCGGCGACACTCCATGGCGCCGTCATCGGCTTCGACGGCAGGAACTGCTGTACCATCGCCGCCTTGAGTATGATCCGCTCTCCGGGGGCTCGGTGCGGCGCAAATACCTCCCAGTCACCGTAACGTCCGAGATGAAACACTTCTTCGGTCATCTGCGTTCCCGACAACGTGCTTGGTAATAATGCTGGCTTCAAACCCGCTGCGATGACGGAATGCCTGTCCGACAGATAGGCTCGGCCGCAGGGAATGCGGTTAGCCAAGGGGAGCCCAACTGTTTCCATCAGAGTTGCGACGCTGCCACCGACAAGAACCGTTTCGCATTTCACGCGCCTTTCGTCTTTGGTGCCAGTGTCGCCGATCCGCGTTTTGGCCGATTGCGCCATCGAGTATAAAGGTGCGCATGATAGCAGTGCTATGGCGGTGATTGCAGAAACGCGGAACAGAACCGTGCGGACAGTAATCCGTTCGCCGTTGAAAAGCGATCTCCAGAGCCAGGCAATGAATCTGTCTGCTTTTCGGGACTGCTCTTGCAACCGCCTCTTGTAGCCAAGACGGAATCGCGCTGCGATCCGCAACATATCGGCAGTTTCGCCTGCCACTTGCCGTTTGACGTCACAAGGCTCTGTTTTGCGTCGCCTGAAGAAATTGATCATCCGCAACCATTTATTGGCAGCCGACAACCGTATGTAGTGGATCAACCAATAGAACTTCAGTCGCCGCATGGCCCGTTTTGAACGACGCCCCTCTTCCGAGAAACGCGCTTTGACCCGGCCGATTGCTCGCGCTACTCTGGAGAGAGCCCAGCCAACTGACAGATACGCGGCAAAGAGCAGCCCGAATAGTGCAACGAGTTCCGCAGCGAGAAATGCACCCGCGCCCGAAGTGACAGACCCGATGGGAAGGTCGATACCCAGCCATCCACGCCAGAGACGGTCATAGACTGCCAATGCCGGTGCCGTGAGGAGGATCAACAGACCGGGCGCCGAAAACAGCTCAGGGGGAATTCGGTCTACCAGACCCGGTCTTTCGTCACCCTTAGAAGTGCGTACCCCATCTTCCGTTTCAGTCGTTTTCACAATCTTCAGCGACAGAAGAGTTTTCATCTGGACGGATCGCAAGCCGGTCACTACCGACAGTCTTCCGCGTCTTAGTTCGTCTAGGTGGCGTTCGCAGAGAAGCCGTTTGCCATCAGGAACCGAACAGTCGGGGCACTGCCGGTCGGCATCCTTGCCTACACAGCGTGTGCCCGACTTTTCGCCATTCTGTGTCGCCCGGCGTTCCATAGGTCTAGCCGGACTGAACAAGTTGCGGAGCAATGTTGACGCCGGTCAGGTTGACGATGGCGTGACCCAGCGCCCGAACGGCAGTGTCAAGAATGGTCTGCCGGAATTCGTAAGTCTCGTATTTCAGACCGTTCAGATAGACTTTCATCGCCCTCTTGTGCGACCGCATCAGAAACTCGGCGTCCGCTTTGCTGATCCGGCCCGCGGCGTAATCGATCTTCGTTTGAATGACGGCCTCCGAAATGGATCTGAGATACCCGCTCGACTGTTCCCTGTTCTTGGCGAACCAGCTGCCTGCCTCATCCGACAGGGCTGAACCGAGTCCCTTGAACAACTCGTCGACGGTCTTTGGAGTGAAACCTTTGTAATCGAATGCCATGATGTCCTCACTGAAGAATGTTGTTGATCGGGATGGCGCAGGTCAGGCGGATGGTCGTATATGCCGGTGACTGGGCAAGGCCGACGCTGCGATGACGTTCTGCCATGTCCTGAACACCGGTGACGCAGGTGCCAAGATCGTCGGCCATCAGTTTCACCGCCTCAGTTGCCGGAAGACCGTCGTCTGCTTCTGACCGGTTCAGCGCCCAACCGCGAACGACTTCCAGTCGCGCCACAGCGGCCGCATAGCGCGGAGCCGCATTGTGATAACTCGCCGGTTTGGAAAAATCGCCCAATTGCGCTGCGGCGACGAGTTCCGAAACCACTTCCAGACCGTCTGCGGCAGTTTTCGTCACGGGGTCGGGGTATGCGGGTTCAAAGACGGCGCATCCGGTCAAAGCGATGACAAGCGAAGTGGCGGAAAAGCCCTTGTACAACATCCGTTTCATGCGCTCATCTCCCATGCTTCGTTTTCGACTGCACGATCCATCGCGATATCCGCGGATGCATCGAGGAACGTGATCCAATTCGCGAGGTTCGAGAATCCCCCCAAACCCAACTCCTTGCGCACCGCACGTTCAGCCAACTGGGTTTCGGGTCCGTAGACTCCGTCAACGCTCACCATCACGTCAAAGAGGTGGTGGGCCGCATTCTGCAGAAACAGGACCCTGCTTTTGGAATGTGGGCGAAACCCTACCTTGTCTCCGTTGTCGAAATGGATGTGGTCGCGATGGCTCGGATTGTAGTCATAGGTAAGAATGGTCCCGAACGTTTGCCGAAGTACCGCCTCGATCGCCAGATAGAGATGCGGCCTGGCCGGAAAGCTGTTGGCGACCCATTTTTGACCTGACGCAAAGATGAAAC
>NZ_JBARVQ010000571.1:0-5631 GCF_049646345.1 Albidovulum sp.
CGCGCCATCTGTGACGTGAGCCCATGCCCCCGGGCGCATGCGAAGGATTGGGGGCGGCGGCAATGGGGCCGCTATGAAAAATGGGGAGACACGGGATACGCCCGTGGGTGCTCCCAAGAGGAAACGATATATGTTCAACGTGACAAAGAAATCCATCCAGTGGGGGCAGGAAGAGCTCACCCTGGAAAGCGGCAAGGTTGCCCGTCAGGCCGACGGTTCGGTGATCGCCACGCTCGGCGAAACCTCCGTCATGGCCAACGTGACCTATGCCCGTCAGCAGAAGCCGGGGCAGGACTTCTTCCCCCTGACCGTGCACTATCAGGAAAAAACCTATGCCGCCGGTAAGATCCCTGGCGGCTTTTTCAAGCGTGAAGGGCGTCCTTCGGAAAAGGAAACGCTGACCTCGCGCCTGATCGACCGTCCGATCCGCCCGCTCTTCGTGCCGGGCTTTAAGAACGAAGTTCTGGTGATCTGCACCGTGCTGAGCCACGATCTGGTCAACGACCCGGACATGGTTGCGATGATCGCCGCCTCGGCCGCGCTAACGATTTCGGGTGTGCCCTTCATGGGCCCGATCGGCGCATGCCGCGTCGGCTTTGCGGGTGGCGAATATGTGCTGAACCCCGAAGTCAGCGACATGGATCAGCTGCGCTCGAACCCCGAGCAGCGGCTTGATCTTGTCGTCGCGGGCACCAAGGACGCCGTTATGATGGTGGAATCGGAGGCCTATGAGCTTTCCGAGGCCGAAATGCTCGGCGCTGTGAAGTTCGGTCATGATGCGATGCAGCCGGTGATCGACCTGATCATCGACTTCGCCGAATCCTGCGCCAAGGAACCCTTCGACTTCCAGCCCGCCGATTATTCGGAGCTGTATGCCAAGGTTCAGAAAGCCGGCGAGACGCAGATGCGCGCCGCTTTCGCGATCCTCGACAAGCAGGAGCGGACCGCCGCGATCTCGGCCGCCGTTGCCGCGATCAAGGACGGTCTGTCGGAAGAAGATCAGGCCGATGCCAATCTTGGTTCCGCGATCAAGAAGCTGGAATCGTCGATCCTGCGCGGCGATGTCGTCGCCAATGGCAAGCGCATCGACGGCCGCGACACCAAGACGGTCCGTCCGATCGTCTCGGAGGTCGGCATCCTGCCGCGCACCCATGGTTCGTCGCTCTTTACCCGCGGCGAAACGCAAGGTCTCGTGATCACCACGCTCGGCACCGGCGAGGATGAGCAGATCATCGACGCCCTGCACGGCAACTGGCGTTCCAACTTCCTGCTGCACTACAACTTCCCGCCCTATTCGGTCGGTGAGGTTGGCCGCTTCGGTCCTCCGGGCCGCCGCGAGATCGGCCACGGCAAGCTGGCGTGGCGCGCGCTTCAGGCGGTTCTGCCAGCCCCGACCGACTTCCCCTACACGATCCGTATCGTGTCGGAGATCACGGAATCGAACGGCTCCTCCTCCATGGCCACGGTCTGCGGATCGTCGCTGTCGATGATGGATGCAGGCGTGCCGCTGAAGGCGCCGGTCGCCGGTGTGGCGATGGGTCTGATCCTGGAAGATGACGGCAAATACGCGGTCCTGACGGACATTCTTGGCGACGAGGATCACCTCGGCGACATGGACTTCAAGGTTGCGGGCACCGAGGCCGGCATCACCTCGCTTCAGATGGACATCAAGGTTGCGGGCATCACCCCGGCGATCATGGAGCAGGCTCTGGCGCAGGCCAAAGACGGTCGTCTGCACATCCTGGCCGAGATGGCCAAAGCACTGACCGAAGGCCGCAGCGAGTTTTCCGCCCATGCCCCGCGCATCGAGACGATGACCGTGCCCACCGACAAGATCCGTGAAGTGATCGGTTCGGGCGGCAAGGTGATCCGCGAGATCGTCGAAGTGTCAGGTGCCAAGGTCGATATCAACGACGATGGCGTGATCAAGATCGCGTCCGCCAACGCTGAATCGATCAAGAAGGCCTATGACATGATCTATTCGATCGTGGCCGAGCCGGAAGAAGGCAAGGTCTATACCGGTAAGGTGGTAAAGCTCGTCGATTTCGGCGCCTTCGTGAACTTCTTCGGCAAGCGCGACGGTCTGGTCCATGTGTCCCAGATTGCCAACAAGCGCCTTCAGCATCCGAACGAGATCCTGAAGGAAGGCCAGGAAGTGAAGGTCAAGCTTCTCGGCTTCGACGACCGTGGCAAGGTGCGCCTTGGCATGAAGATGGTCGATCAGGAAACCGGCGAGGAAATCGCGCCGGAGAAGAAGGAAAAGGAAGACGCGGCCGAGTGACAACGCGGCCCTGAGCAAGATGGCCTCGCTTTTCTAAGCGGGGCCATTTAGTTAGGGTGGCGATTGTTCAAGGATCGTGCTTTGGGGAGGCGGTAGTGATCGTCGTTTTGCATCTTGGCGCGCACAAGACCGGCACGTCACTTATCCAGAAATATATGCGCGATCGCCCTAAGATCATGCGCCGGAACCGGATCGCAATGCTGTCGCGTTCTTCCGGCGATAAACTTATTGGTTGGGGGCAGGACAAGATTCTGTCGCCCGGACTGCCAGTGCTTCAAAAGAATATTCGACGGGCCGCGCTGCTGTTACGCACCAGATATGTGTTGTCGCACGAGAACGCTCTTGGTCGGCCATTTGCGCAATCCGGCAAGGAACTCTACCCGGACGCGAGTGCACGGGCACGCCAAATTGCAGATGGTTTGCCAGGCAAACGGAAAATCGCCGTATATTATATCAGGGACCAAGTATCCTTCCTGGAAAGCTATTATCTTCAGACCATTCAACAAGGGAAACATCATCTTTTCGATGAATGGGTGAATCCCAAACTCGACGGATCACTCAGCTGGCGCCCGCTTTACGAAGGCCTGTGCGCAGCCTTGGGAAAAGAGAACGTTCTGCTGAAGGATTTCGGCAGTCAAATCCGGCAGGGACAAGCCAGATTTTTATGTGACTTCTTCAGTGCGTTTATGCCAGTGGACACTCAAAAATTTGGAGAATTCGAGTATCCGGCGCGCCGCAACCTTAGCATTGGTGATGTTGGCCTTGAACTGGCGCTTAAAATCAACCCATACTTAAAATCTTGGGAGGCGCAGAGAAGCACGCGCAACTTTTTGCAGCAGATCTTCTCAAATGCTGACTTTCCACGCCCGGTGCTTCTCAGCGATGATCAAAAACAGATGCTGACGAGCAAGTACGAAGCAGAAAATCAAGATTTGATTCAAGAGTCCGAGCGGACCTTTATCGCTCCTCATCGGGCGGGGTAAATCGTCGTTTCTTATGGCGTCATGGGCTTGCAGTCTGATCCCTGCAATCCCGTCTCAAGCCGAGACATCTTGATGTGCACTGAAATCACTGTTTGAAAGAAATGCCTTCACCTTTGGGGGAAGTGCAGAGGAAAGCTTGTCGCACATGGCAGAGACAACGATTTTCCGTACATCTTCCGGCGCTTCGTCAAGACTCTGGATGCAGCCACAAAGAGTGTTCTCGGCCCTGATGTTCTCCAGGAAATTTGTGAGCCTATCTTCCGAAGTGGGTTTTACGTAGGCCGGCTTTTCATATTCGATCGGCTTGACGCCAAAGCGTACGATTTCAATATGATTGGCAAGGGAAACAGGAAGAACCTGAAATACGGAACGAAATCTGTATTGAAGCTGTGCCTCCAACAGGTCCGGATGTTCGTTATAATAGTCTTGGAGTGTCTTTTTTCGCACCGGATGGGCATGATGGCCAATCGCCCAATACTGATCATGCAGCCCGAACCGCGCCGCCGCCGCCTCCTGGTTTCTTCCAAAAGAGGGTTTCGTGTTGGGTGGCCTGAACGTCGCACGGCGTAGAAACGCCCGCAGCTTGGTTTTGAACTTCGAAGATCGCGTGGGCAACAACTGCGTCCTCAGGACGGGACCTGCGTCGGTGAACCAATCCTCGGCTTTCTGAGGGCGGTTCAAAAAGAAGTCGTCGTTAAAATAAATGAACTTGTCGGCAAGGCCGGGAATCCGGTGCATGGCGGATTCGACGACCAATGAGTTGAAGGTCGGCAGAAACTGCTCGTATCCCGAAAGAATGGTTTTATGGTCGACGATTTCTATTTTGTCGGGCGAACAGAGTCCGGCGCGCGCAAACTCATCTATCAACATCGGCCTCTGGTCATCGGTAATGATCCAGATCTTCCGAACGAACGGCGCGTATTTCAGAATCGACGCGACGCAGAAATAGATTTCGCCCGACTGATCAAAGCGCGTATTACGTGTTGCTTCAGCATGGTCTCGTGTCGCTTGCCGATACTTTTTTCGCTTCTCGACATGTCGCGGGTCATTGCCATCGACCCATGCCACTACTGCATCAATGTCCGTCATTTCTCTTATCTGCGTGGCTCAGTGGTATGATTACAAATGTGTTACCTTGTATGCAGCAAGGGCATCGCTTGACAAGCCCACGAATACTGAATTGGCAGAGAAGCGATCGGCTTCAATCCTGTGGCAGCTGGGCATATCGCAGATACGGCAAAACCTTGTTGATGCTGCCAAACTTTCGCTCGGCGTCGGCGTCGCTGACGGCAAGCGGCACGATCACGTCCTGACCCTGGGTCCAGTCCGCCGGCGTCGCCACCCCCTTGCCATTCGCCACCTGCAACGCATCAAGCGCGCGCAGCACTTCAGCGAAGTTGCGGCCGACATTCATCGGGTAGGTCATCGACAACTTCAACTTCTTGTCGGGCCCGATGATATAGACCGAGCGCACCGTGGCGGTGTCGTTTGCAGTGGCGTTATCCGGCAGATAGGCCTCATGCGGCAGCATGTCGAAGGCCTTGGCCACATGCAGCCCGTCATCGGCGATGATCGGAAAGCCGGGATGGGCGCCGCCAGCAACATGGATGTCGTTCTTCCAGCGCTTATGTTCCTCGATCCCGTCAACCGAAATGCCGATCACCTTGGTGTTGCGCTTCTTCCATTCCTCGGAAAGCCGTGCGACCGCGCCGAATTCGGTGGTGCAGACCGGGGTGAAATCCTTCGGATGGGAAAAGAGGATGGCCCAGCTGTCGCCGATCCAGTCATGGAACTGGATGACGCCCTGATCTGTCTGAGCGGTGAAGTTGGGAACAGTATCGTTGATGCGCAGCCCCATCGGATGCTCCTTTCCGTCTGTCGTGTTTTGCGTTGCCATAAACATAGGCCCTGATGCGGGGCTTTGCACCCGGATTGGTCAAGTCGCGACAAAATGCCGGGATTGACGGCAGAAATAATTTGATCAAATTATACGCAACCCTTGCTGCGGGGATTCGCAGGTGCCAATGTCCCGCCGCCAACAGACGAGGTTTGTCATGATCGAGAAACGCGACTTCTACATCAACGGGCGCTGGACCGAGCCGCTTGCCCCCCGCGACTGCCCGGTCATCGACCCTTCGACCGAGGAGCCCTGTGCTGTGATCTCGCTCGGCTCGGCCGCCGATGCCGATGCCGCTGTTGCCGCCGCCAAGGCCGCCTTCCCGGCCTGGGCCGCCACACCCCCGGCTGAGCGCCGCGCGGTCGTGGTGCGCATCCTTGAACAATACGAGAAGCGCAAGGACGAACTGGCCGAGGCCATTTCCTGCGAAATGGGCGCGCCCATCGACATGGCGAAGGGCAGCCAGGCGC
>NZ_JBARVQ010000572.1:0-2192 GCF_049646345.1 Albidovulum sp.
GGTCTGAACGATGAGCAACCTTTTCTGGCTGACGGACGCACAGATGGAACGGCTGCGGCCCTTCTTTCCGAAGAGCCATGGCGCGCCGCGCGTTGATGACAGGCGGGTTCTGAGTGGCATAATCTTCATCAATCGCAATGGCTTGCGGTGGTGTGATGCGCCGAAGGAATACGGCCCGGCTAAGACCCTCTACAACCGATGGAAGCGGTGGGGCGAGATGGGCGTCTTCGCTAGAATGATGGAAGGGTTGTCTTCCGAGGCGGCAGTTCCAAAGACAGTGATGATCGACGCGACCTATCTCAAAGCACACCGCACGGCTTCAAGCCTTGGGTTGAAAAGGGGGGCGCGGTCGTCTGATTGGCCGAACCAAGGGCGGCATGAACACCAAATTGCATGCCGTCACTGATGAAAACGGCCGCCCGATCAGCTTCTTCATGAGCGCAGGCGAGACCAGCGATTATACTGGCGCGGCGGCATTGCTGAGCAGCCTTCCACCTGCGCAGTGGCTTCTGGCCGACAGAGGTTATGACGCCGATTGGTTCCGTGAAGGCTTGCAGAACAGAGGCATAAAGCCGTGCATCCCTGGCCGGAAGTCGCGAACAAAGCCCGTCAAATACGACAAGCGTCGATACAAACGCCGTAACAGGATCGAAATTATGTTTGGTCGCCTGAAGGATTGGCGCAGGGTGGCCACACGCTACGACAGATGCCCCAAGGTCTTCCTCTCAGCCATCGCCCTCGCCGCAACCGTCTTGTTCTGGCTTTGACGATCAATGAGTCTGGAGCCTAGTGAGTTACGAACTGCTTCCCCATGCGCGCGACGATCCCCGCGGTCAGTTCAAATGATGCCTCATCTCAAATTACAGAAAATACTTGGCTGCCATCGCTCCGAATTCTGGCGCCGCAGTATCATGCATTCCTCCGAAACGTAATTGCCGTCTTTCTCTCACAAATGCGAATAATTCAGTGAACTTGAGTGCATGCGAGAGGTGGTCGGCTATGCCTGCGTGCGCCCGATAGGCCCCGCATTCCGTGTAGGGGCGGGCCTATGGTCAATGACCGTATTGCGGGGCAAGCCGTCGTCGAAATGAAAACTCTATTTGGGGAATGTCGGCAGAACGAATAGAATCGTTGCTTTAGCATCCAAATCCAGTAGATTTTTTCAGAAATTTCTCCAATGCGTACTTCAGTATAGAGGAAAGTGTCATGTCGCCAGCAAGATTTTTAGCTTTAGTGCTATTTGTTATTGCGACTGCGCCAAGTTTTGCGTCGACAGTTGACGCGGTGGCACAAGGTCAAGGGACCCAGAATTGTTTGGATAGCCAAACGAACTTTGGTATTTCCGCATCAGCTTTGGCTTTGTGCTCAACCGGCTTTACGCAAGGCGGATTATCTGAATCCATCAGTGCTGCGGCAAGGGCAAGTTATGGCGACCTTGGTGTTTCTGGCAGCGTCTCAATATCGGGCAACTCATTGGCATCCAGTGGATTTTTCGGCCGCGCGCTTTTTGGCGCTTCCTTTTCAGACGTGTTGACTTTTGGTGTTTCGGCCGGGTCAATTTCAATACCGGTGGACATCGCAGGTAACATAATTAACTTTATTTCTCAGGCCGCGGCTCAAATTACGTTCGGTGTTTCTCTTGGTTCGACTACTGTATACGCTATTAGTGCTGTAGCCACCGATTTAGGTCCCTCATCTGCGCAGGTCACAGGTTCTACTGGCATAACAAACGTACTAATCCCCTTTACTGGCGGTCAATTGAGGCTTGACGCGGGTATAGCCGGTTCAGTGAGCTGTATGAATGGTGGAGGTTCTTTTTCATGTAGCTCGGCTGCTGATTTCTTCAACAGCGCCCGACTTCTTGCAGCGACGGTTTTCGACACAAGCGGAAACCAAATCTTAAACCCTTCTATTACGTCTGAATCTGGCTTCGACTACCTTGCCGGAGTTTCACCTCATCAACCTGCGCCAATCCCTGTACCCGCATCAGCTTTGATGTTGTTTGCCGCATTGCTTTCGCTAGCCGGGGCAAGACGGTTAAAAAAGATAAACCTCATACGGCAAGCCTAGCAACTGTATTGGTCAGAGCGTTGAATGAGCCCACTTTTGGCGCTTTTTGCATAGGGCATTCGCGAGTGTTACGAGTTTTCGAGCAACGGCCGTGATGATGATCTTGTGCGGCTTCCCGGCCT
>NZ_JBARVQ010000573.1:0-2153 GCF_049646345.1 Albidovulum sp.
CATTCTGGTCGCGCACGGTGACGATGGATTTCGAGAATCGTTTGTCGTCCCATGCGGCCTTCGCGCGTTTCTGGCTTTCGACGGCCAGAGCGTCGGCGTTATCGCGGGTAAAACCGTATTCTGTGGCGATGATATCGGCGGAAATGCCCTGCGGAACGAAATAGCTGGACATGGCGACGGATGGATCGACGGCAACAGCGGCCCCGTCAGAGCCCATGGCGACGCGGCCCATCATCTCGACCCCGCCTGCGATATAGGCTTCGCCCGCGCCGCCCCTGACCTGGTTCGCGGCTAGGTTCACAGCTTCCATTCCGCTGGCGCAGAAGCGGTTGATGGCAAGGCCGGGGATCGACTGGTCGAGGTCCGAGGCCAGAACAGCGGTGCGCGCGAGGCAGCCGCCCTGTTCGCCCACTTGCGTGACATTGCCCCAGATCACGTCCTCGACCGCGTGGCCTTCGAGGTTGTTGCGGTCCTTGAGGGCGTTCAGCATCAGCGCCGAGAGTCGGATTGATGTGACTTCGTGCAGCGCGCCATCGGCGCGGCCCTTGCCGCGCGGTGAACGGACGGCGTCATAGATATAGGCTTCGGTCATCGGGTCTCCTTTCAGGCGCGGTCGGCGGGCGAGCCGGGCATAAGGTCGTAAGGGTGCTTCCAGCCGGGCATGTCGCTAATGTGGCTCAGCCATGCGTCGATATGGGGCCAGTCTGCGCGGTCAAAGCCGAAGGGTTCGGTGTAAAAAAGATATCCGCAGCACGAAAGGTCTGCGACGGTGATCTTGTCGCCCACAAGCCAGTCACGCTGAGCGAGTTCGCTGTCCAGTACCTTATAGGCGGCTTTCAAGCGTCCCTGCATGAACGCGATGACTTCGGCGGATCGCTTTTCCTCTGGCAGGAAATTCATCAGGAAGCGGGTCGTCCCGGCCTGACCCGAAAGCTTGTGATTGTCCCAGAATTGCCAGCGCAGGATTTCACGGCGTTCGGCGGCGGATGTGCCGCCCAGCTTGCCGGTTTTCGAACTGATGTAGTCCTGCATGACGCCCGACTGCGTCAGCGTGACATCGCCGTCGATCATCACCGGAACTTCGCCCATCGGGTTGAGCTTGCGGAATTCGGGGGTGCGGCATTCGCCGTTGAAGAAGTCGACATAGATCGGTTCCCATTCGAGGCCCGAAAGCTCGAGCGCGATGGCGGCTTTGTATGAATTGCCGCTTTCGCCGAAGCAGTAGAGTTTGATGGTCATCAGGGCATCCTGTAATGTGTTCGGTTTCTGGCAGGATAGCGGGACAGCCGCGCGGGTCGACCGCGACGCTGTGTAGTCCCTTCAGCTATCTTTTTCTGGCGTCGAGTTCGGAGTTGAACAGGCGCAACCGGTGCGAGAGGTTATCCTCGTCGATCACCGATGTGAAATTCTCGAATAGGAAGGAAAGCGCTTCTCCTTCATCAAGACCGGCCTCTCGGGCAAATGCTTTGAGCTTGCGGTATCCGTCTTCGGTCATTGCGACCGGGAAGCGCCGAGTTAGTCGGAAGCGTTTGGGCATTTTGGTCCTCTCGATAAGTCATCCCCGGCTCGTCCCCTCGAGCCGGGGACGGTCCGTGAGTGAACCTCTCCCTAAAACTCGTCGGCTGCCAGTGCCATTACAGTGTCGGCCCCTGACGTGATGCGCGCAAGGTGCAACGCGGTGGCCGGCAGGTGTCGGGCCATATAATATCGCCCGGTTGCCAGTTTTGTCTTGTAGAACGCCTCGTCACCGGTGCCCGAAGCCAAGGCCTGTTGCGCGACCCGGGCCATCCGAGCCCACATCAGGCCCAGACAGACATGGCCCATCATGTGCATGAAGTCCACCGAACCGGCGAGCGCGTTGTTCGGGTTCTTGACGCCTTGCTGCATGAAATACATGCCCGCGGCCTGAAGATCCTTGGATGCGGCCTTGAGCGGATCCAGGAAATCCGCCTTCAGCTTCGCATCGCCTTCATTTTCCTTGATGAACGATTTGACGATATCGAAGAACGCCATAACATGTTTGCCGCCATCGGCGGCCAGTTTGCGGCCCACGAGATCGAGCGCCTGAATGCCATTCGCGCCTTCATAGATCTGTGTAATCCGGGCATCGCGGGCGAACTGGCTCATGCCATTTTGCTCGATATAGCCATGGC
>NZ_JBARVQ010000574.1:0-3679 GCF_049646345.1 Albidovulum sp.
ATGTGGAGGAAATCGCCGCCAGCAGCCCCCGCCTTCAGGCGATGAGCCTGGGTGCCGCCGATTTCGCGGCCTCGATGGGCATGCAGACCACCGGCATCGGCGGCACGCAGGAAAACTATTACATGCACCGCGAGGGGCAAAAGCACTGGTCCGACCCCTGGCACTGGGCCCAGGCCGCCATCGTTGCCGCCTGCCGCACCCATGGCGTGCTGCCGGTCGATGGCCCGTTCGGCGACTTTTCCGACGATGAGGGCTTTCTCGCACAGGCCCGCCGTTCCGCGACGCTCGGCATGGTCGGCAAATGGGCGATCCATCCGAAACAGGTGGCGCTCTGCAATGAGGTCTTTACGCCCTCCGAGGCGCAGGTGACCGAGGCGCGCGAGATCCTCGCTGCGATGGAAGCCGCCAAGGCGCGCGGCGAAGGGGCGACGGTTTACAAGGGCCGACTGGTGGATATTGCCTCAATCAAGCAGGCCGAAGTGATCGTGCGGCAATCCGAAATGATCGCGGGCTGAAAAAGGGGGCTCGCCGCCCCCTCTTGGCCTGCGGCCAATTCACCCCGCAGGTATTTCGGCCAAGATGAAGAGGCCGGTTGCACGTCCATCGTGCCGTTGCAAATTGTCCCGGTGGGCGGCATATAGTCCGCTGACCCTTCAGGGAGTGCGGGATGAACTACCTCGAATTTGAAAAACCGCTGGCCGAGATCGAAGGCAAAGCCGAAGAGCTGCGGGCGCTTGCGCGCAAGAATGAGGGGATGGATGTTGCCAAGGAGGCCTCCGCGCTGGACAAGAAGGCGTCGGATCTTCTCAAGGACCTCTACAAGAACCTCGACCCCTGGCGCAAATGTCAGGTCGCGCGTCATCCCGACCGGCCGCATTGCAAGGACTATATCGACGCGCTCTTTACCGAATACACGACGCTCGCGGGCGACCGCAATTTCGCCGACGACCACGCCGTGATGGGCGGGCTTGCCCGCTTCAACGACCAACCGGTGATGGTGATCGGCCAGGAAAAGGGTTCGGACACCAAAACCCGGATCGAACGCAATTTCGGCATGGCCCGACCGGAAGGCTACCGCAAGGCCATCCGTCTGATGGATGTCGCCCATCGCTTCCAGCTACCGGTGATCACGCTTGTCGACACGCCCGGCGCCTATCCCGGCAAGGGGGCCGAGGAGCGCGGGCAAAGCGAGGCGATCGCGCGCTCGACCCAGAAATGCCTTGAGATCGGCGTGCCGCTGATTTCGGTGATCATCGGTGAAGGCGGATCGGGCGGGGCCGTGGCCTTTGCGACCGCGAACCGTGTCGCGATGCTGGAACATTCGATCTATTCGGTGATCACGCCCGAAGGCTGCGCCTCGATCCTGTGGAAGGATGCCGAGCGCATGCGCGAGGCGGCCAATGCGCTGCGGCTCACAGCGCAGGACCTGCATAAACTCGGCGTCATCGACCGGATCATCGACGAGCCCTTCGGCGGCGCCCAGCGCAAACGCGGCGAAGCGATTGAGAGCGTCGGCAAGGCCATCGGCGAGATGCTGAAGGAACTGTCGGGCAAGAAACCCGCCGATCTGGTCAAAGACCGCCGCGACAAGTTCCTGGCGATGGGGGCCAAAGGGCTGGCCGCCTGAGAAAGGCGTCAGACCGCAGCAGCGCTGTTTGACCGAACGAAGGCTTCGATCTCTGCCGCGGGCCGTGCGCCGGAAAGGCGCGCCACTTCGCGGCCCCGGTGCCAGAGGATCAGAAGCGGGATGCCTCTGATGCCGAGCCGCTGGGAGATTGCCGGAAAATCCTGCGTGTTGATCTTGGCAAAACGCGCCCGGCCCGCCAGCGCCTGCGCGGCCTTGGCGAATTCCGGTGCCATCATCCGGCAGGGTCCGCACCAGGGCGCCCAATAGTCGATCAGGATCGGCAGATCGTCGCCCTTTGTCGCCTTGCCATGCGCAGAGGGATCCAGCTCGGCGACCTTGCCGCTCACCAGCTTTTCACCGCAAACCGCGCATTTCGGTCCCGCCGTCAGTCTTGCGGTGGGAAAGCGGTTCATTTGTCCGCAGGCGGTGCAGGTCAGTTTCAGGGTCTCGGCCATGGCAATCTCTCATTCCATTCATCGAGAATATTGGGGCCATTCGCCCGTCCTGCAAGGTCACAGCAGGTCTTCTTCCTCACCGCTTACATCCACGCCCAATGCCTCCAGCCCGCCTTCGAGGTTCTCGGCCAGATGCGGCATGCCCATCAGGTAATCCGCCGTCGGCGTCGTGGCCTCGGCCCGCGCGGTCGCGATCGCGTCCTGCAATTCCTCGGCCTCGAAACTGCCGCGCCCGATCCAGGCGATGGCGGTCAGTTCGGCCTTGTCGTCTTCGTTCAGGCCAGCGATGAATTCCTGCAATTGCGCTGCGGCAATCGCACCTTCCCGCGCCAGGAATATGACCTGAACCACTTTGGCCGGGGTAATGTCCAACATGTCGCGCCCTTTCCTGCTGTAGCTGGCGAACAAAAGCACGATCCGGCCATGGGGACCTTGTCCAGGATCAAGTCGCCTCTCAGACCGTGGCCATCCACATGGCGACACCGGCCAGCAAAAGGCCAAACATCATGTTGAGCCGCCGCGCCGCCAGATCATCGCGGAACCGGGCAGCCAGCCGGTCACCCATCAGGGTCCACAAGCTGAAGGCCAGAAGGTTGTTCAGTGTGAAGACCGTGGTGATCCAGAGGATCTGCCCTGCCCCCTGCCCGACAGACAGGAATTGCGAGAACATGAGCGCGATGATCACATAGGCTTTGGGGTTCAGAAGAAGCAGGAAAACACCGGTTCCGAACCCCACCCCTCGCCCGTCGATGGCATCAGCCATCGCGCCGGCGCGGGTGAAGCCCCATGCGAGCCAGAGGACATAGGCCGCCCCGGCCCAGCGCAACACGGCGAAAGCACCCGGCGCAACCTTTGACGCTGCGGCAAAGCCAAACCCGACGGCGAGCGTCACGATCCATGTGGCGACATGGTACCCGGTCGAAGCGGGCAATGTCGCTGCCAGCCCGAACCGCGCACCGGTGGCGGCGAAGAACAGGTTTCCCGGCCCGGGGCTGTAGGCCAGCGGGAACAGAAAAACGACAAGGGCGAGGGTCAGGTCTGTCATGCGGGCCTCCGTTCCGGCCCCGCGACTGTCGCGCTTCAGGTCCCGGGTCCGCGACCCGGAACCTGCTTATTGCTGACCTGTCTGCCATACGTCCTGCAGACACTTGGTCGACGGATCGCCTACCAGAGGATGGCCTTACTCGGCCGCCTCCATATAGTCTTCCAGCGGCGGGCAGATGCAGACAAGATGCCGGTCGCCATAGACGTTGTCGACCCGGCCGACGGGCGGCCAGTATTTGTCCACCCGGAACGATCCCGGCGGGAAGCAGCCCTGTTCGCGGCTATAGGGCCGGTCCCAGTCGCCGATCAGCGCATTGACCGTATGGGGCGCGTGTTTCAGCGGGTTGTTCTCGGCATCGATCTCGCCCTTTTCAATCGCCGCGATCTCATCCCGGATCGCCAGCATCGCAGTGATGAAGCGGTCAAGCTCGGCCTTGGTCTCGGACTCGGTCGGCTCCACCATCAGGGTGCCCGCCACCGGCCAGCTCATCGTTGGCGCGTGGAAGCCGTTGTCGATCAGCCGCTTGGCGATGTCATCGACGGTCACATGGGC
>NZ_JBARVQ010000575.1:0-9607 GCF_049646345.1 Albidovulum sp.
CCCGCCCCTCTGCCCGGTAGCCATCAACGATATAGCTGAGGATGCCCAGCTTTGGCGTCCCCACCCGCCCGTCGAGACTGAGGCCCCCTTCGGGGAAAATCGCCTGTGTCACACCCTCTTCCGTCGCCATCTGCACATAGCGCGCCAGCACCCGGCGATAGAGCTGATTGCCCGATTTGCGTCGGATGAAATAGGCCCCCGCCGAACGGATCAGCCACGAAAGCGGCCAGACCCGCGCCCATTCGCCGACCGCATAGGACAAAGCCGAACGGCTGGCGGCCAGATAGGTCACCAGTACGTAATCCATGTTCGACCGGTGGTTCATGACGAAAACCACGGTGGCCCCCTTGTCGATCCCGGCAATCGCCTCGGCATCGAATTGCCCGACCCGGACGCGGTAGATCAGCCGCGCCAGCCATTTCGACGCCCGTGCGGCAAAGCCGAAATAGACCGAGGCCGAAAAGCCCGGCACGATCTCACGTGCATAACGCCGGGCGCGTTCCAGATGCACGGTTTCGGGAATGCCCGTCTCGGCCGCCTCAGCGGCAATCGCCTCGGCCACTTTCGGGTCATGGGCAAGGCGGATGATCATGTCGGGCCGCTTCATCAGCTTGAAGGGCTGGATCGGCCGTTCCAGCCGCGTGTTCAGCCGGGCCACCACCCGCTCCATCCGGCCACGAAAGAACCAGCGGACCGAGGGGAACAGGAAATGCAACGCAAAGGTCACCCCGGCAAAGACGAGGATCAGGACGAAAAGCCAGAGGGGCAGCGTCACCGGTTGCAACATGGGCCGACGGTGACAGGTTGCGCGCCTTGGGTAAATCCCGTCATGCCGCAGCGCGGCACCTTGCGGCGCCGACACCGCGCGCCCATCTGGAAAAAAGGAGGTGCCACCCGATGCAACCAGCCATTTACCCCGGCTTTACCGATGCCCAGCGCCCGCAGGCAGCCGATCTGTTCTGGCAGGCCTTCCGCGACAAGCTCGGCCCGGTCATGAGGCCAGAGGAACAGGCACTCGGCCTTCTGCGCGCCGTCGCCGATCCGGGCCATGCGATCCGGGCCGAGGCGGCGGATGGCACGCTTCTCGGACTCGCCGGGTTCAAGACCGAAAAGGGCGCCTTTATCGGTGGCGGCATGGGCGATCTGGCATCCGCCTATGGCTGGCCCGGCGCGCTCTGGCGCGCGCCG
This sequence comes from Albidovulum sp., assembly GCF_049646345.1. Taxonomy (GTDB): domain Bacteria; phylum Pseudomonadota; class Alphaproteobacteria; order Rhodobacterales; family Rhodobacteraceae; genus Albidovulum. The sequence goes on from NZ_JBARVQ010000575.1 coordinate 1,189, forward strand.
CTTCTGGCGCTTCTGGAACGCGATTCCGCGCCCGGCACGCTTCTGATGGACGGTATCTTCGTCACGCCCGAAGCGCGCGGGCAAGGCATCGGCACAAAACTCCTGTCCGCGATCAAGGCGGAAGCGGCCCGGCGCGGCCTCGTGGCGGTCCGGCTCGATGTGATCGACAGCAATCCCCGCGCGCGGGCGCTCTATGAACGCGAAGGCTTCATTCCCGGCGACGTGCACGATCTCGGCCCGCTGCGCCATATCTTCGGCTTCAGAAGCGCCACGACGATGATTTGGACCGCCGCAGCCTGAACGCTCACTTTCTGCATTGCAGCGAATTGACAAGGTCAGGAAATGTCGCCTATCTCTCATCTCGCGAAATAAAGTTACAATTCCGATTCAGGAGGCCCGCAATGACCGAGGTGAAAAAGGACAGGCCCTGGCTCTTCCGCACCTATGCGGGCCATTCGACGGCGGAAAAGTCGAACGCGCTTTACCGTGCAAACCTTGCCAAGGGCCAGACCGGGCTTTCGGTGGCCTTCGACCTGCCGACCCAGACCGGCTATGACAGCGACCACGAACTCGCGAAGGGTGAGGTCGGCAAGGTCGGCGTGCCGGTCTGTCATCTCGGCGACATGCGGGCTCTCTTCAAGGATATCCCGCTTGACCAGATGAACACCTCGATGACGATCAACGCGACCGCGCCATGGCTTCTTGCGCTCTACATCGCGGTGGCCGAGGAACAGGGGGCCGATGTCGCGGCCCTTCAGGGCACGGTGCAGAACGATCTGGTGAAGGAATACCTTTCCCGTGGCACCTATATCTGCCCGCCGAAGCCCTCACTGCGCATGATCACCGACGTCGCGGCCTATACGGCGGAACATCTGCCGAAATGGAACCCGATGAATGTCTGTTCCTACCACCTGCAAGAGGCGGGGGCGACGCCCGAGCAGGAACTCGCCTTTGCCTTGGCCACGGGCATCGCGGTTCTCGACGACCTCAAGGGCAAGGTCCCGGCGGCGGGCTTCCCCGCCATGGTCGGCCGCATCTCCTTCTTCGTGAATGCGGGCATCCGCTTTGTCACCGAGCTTTGCAAGATGCGCGCGTTCACCGAGTTGTGGGATGAGATCTGCCGTGAGCGCTACGGGATCGAGGAGGAAAAATACCGCCGTTTCCGCTATGGCGTTCAGGTCAACAGCCTCGGCCTGACCGAACAGCAGCCCGAAAACAACGTCTACCGCATCCTTCTGGAAATGCTGGCGGTGACGCTTTCCAAAAACGCCCGCGCCCGCGCGGTGCAGTTGCCCGCCTGGAACGAAGCGCTTGGCCTCCCGCGCCCATGGGACCAGCAATGGTCGCTTCGGATGCAGCAGATCCTAGCCTATGAGACCGACCTTCTGGAATATGGCGACCTCTTCGACGGAAACCCGGCGATCACCGCGAAGGTGGAGGCGCTGAAGAACGGCGCGCGGGATGAGCTGAAGACGCTCGACGGCATGGGCGGTGCCATCGCGGCGATCGACTACATGAAGGGGCGGCTGGTCGAAAGCAACTCCGAACGCCTCGCCCGGATCGAGGCGGGCGAAACCACCGTCGTCGGCGTGAACCGCTGGACAGAGGCCGAGCCTTCACCCCTGACCGCAGGCGACGGCTCAATCCTGACCGTCGATCCGGCGGTCGAGGTCGATCAGGTGACCCGCCTGAACGACTGGCGCGGCACCCGCGATCAGGCTGCGGTCGATGCCGCACTCGCCGACCTTCGCGCGGCCGCCTCGGCGGGTCAGAATGTCATGCCGGCCTCCGTCGCCTGCGCCAAGGCAGGTGTCACCACCGGCGAATGGGCGGGCGTCATGCGTCAGGTTCACGGCCAGTACCGGGGGCCGACGGGCGTGTCGAAAAACCCGTCGAACCGCACCGAAGGGCTGGATGAGATCCGCAACGCGGTCGATCAGGTCTCCACCCGCCTTGGCCGCCGCCTGTCGTTCCTGATGGGCAAGCCCGGCCTTGACGGCCAGTCCAACGGCGCTGAACAGATCGCCGCCCGCGCCCGCGATTGCGGGATGGAGATCAACTACGAGGGCATCCGCCTGACACCCACCGAGATTGTCAAGGCGGCGGGCGAGGCCAACGCCCATGTCGTCGGCCTCTCGATCCTTTCAGGCAGCCACCTGCCGCTGATCGCCGAGGTGATCGAGCGGATGCGCGAGGCGGGCCTGTCCCATATCCCCGTCGTCGTCGGCGGCATCATCCCGGATGAGGACGCGGCGCGGCTGAAGGACATGGGCGTCGCCCGGGTCTATACGCCGAAGGATTTCGAACTGAACCGGATCATGTTCGACATCGTGGCCCTTGCCGAACCAAACGCCGTGGCGGCGGAATAGACCGCGGCCACCAATCGCCCCGTCAGTCCCGGGCCTGCCCCGTGACCTCCACCGCGATGCGCTCGCATCAGCGCCCCCCTACAAAGGGGACGGGACGCCGACCTTCCGCTGCGGTCAGTGCTCCTGAAAATAGGCGGTAACGTCGGCGATGATACTCTCATGCTCTGCCTGCCGACTTTCGCGCCCGTCTTCGCAGACAACCACGTCATCGGGTTCCTCCTCTCGCAGGATGGCCAGCGCGTTCTCGGTGCAGACCCCGAGAAAGTCGAAATGCGCCAGTCCGGCGGGTTCGCGGTAGGTCACGACATCCACAGGCAAAGCCGCCGCCAGCGCCCGCGATTCGACGTCCAGATCAATGCCGTGAATATCCTCAGGTGCCCCATAGACCAGAAGCGGGTGCCGGATCGCGGCGACGCTGTCGGGCGACAGGGCCTGCGTGCCGCCAAGGTCGAATACGGCGAAGGCACGAATGCGGGGATCGGCCAGATCAGCCTCCATCGCCGCGCGGTCCTCTGCCGTCCGCGCCACCTGCCAATCGTCGAAGATCCCGCAGACGAGGTCACTTGGATGCAAGCCGCAAAAGCCGCCCAGATGATCGGCGTCATAGCGTGCCCCCGCCAGCAGCATCGCTGTGAACCCTCCCAGCGAATGGCCCGCCATATAGATGCGCTCAGGGTCGACCAGCCCGCCGATTGCGGGATCGGCCAGCGCAAGGTCGATGGCGCGGCTGATGTCGCGCGGACGTTCCCAAAGCATGGTCCGGGCCCGCGCATCGCGCTGGAAAGTCGACGTGCCCGGATGGTCAATCGCCGCCACAACGAACCCCGCCCGGACCAGACCCTCGGCCAGCCACGCCTGATTTCTGTCATTGCCGAACATGCCATGCGACAGCACCACCAACGGATAGCGCCCCGGCGCGGGATCGGCATCGGGCAGCACCCGGATCGCTTCCCAGACCTGGTTGCCAAGGGCGCGCACCGGATCGCCACCTGACGCGGCGGGATACCAGAGAAAGCCATCGGTGCCGCGCGCATCGGGGCCGTCGGGCACGGTGATCATCCTCATCCCCGGCTCTTGGGTTTGCGCAGAGAGGGGGGCAGTGCCAAGGCACAGGGCGAACAACATGGTCGTGGTCAACAGACGTTTCATTCTGGTCTCCATCGGGTTACGGTCCCGCCGATGTCCCAAGGCTATCCCCTTGAAACAATGGGCCGGGCGGGCGATGTACGTCCCGGATCGCGATCAAGGACAGGCAGGGCTGGGATGAGGACAAGATGGAGACACGGCTGATCGCGCTGCCCCTGCCGCTTCTCGCCTTCTGCCTCTCGGCGGCGGCTTTTGCGATGGTCCTGCGACGGGATTTCGGGGTTCCCTCGGCCCGCGCGTTCTTCGCAGCTTTCTTTGCGGTCATCGCCCTTGGCGGCCTGCTGGTCGGGCTGCGCTTTGGCTACGGGATCATCGGTCTTGTCCCGCTCCAGCGGGCATTGCCGCTTTTGGCGGGACCGCTCCTCTATCTCGGGTTCATAAGCTTCCAGCGGACAGAGGACCGGCTTCGCAAACCTGCAATTGGCCATCTCGGCCTGGCACTCGCAATCGGTCTCATGCCACAGATCCTGCCCGCCGCGCGGGATGTGTTCGACTGGTTCATCGGGCTTAGCTACGCGGGCTATACCGCCCTTCTGCTGGCACTATGGCGCGGCGGTCCCAACCAGATGATCCGGGCGCGGCTTGAAAGCGCTGACTGGTTGTCACGCATGGCTGGCTGGGGCGCGGGCTTTCTGATGATTTTCCTTGTCTTCGACACGGCCATCGCGGTGGCCTTTGCCCGTGACCGCGGCGCGCTTGCGGTGACACTCATCTCCTACGGTTCCATCGTGCTGATGGCCCTGCTCCTCTTCGCGATCGCCACGCTTTCAGCCCGGCCGAAACCAGCCCCGGCCCCTCCGACGCGCAGCGAGAACGAGATACAGGCGATGGCGACTCTCATCGCCGCCGCCGATGCCCTTATATCGCGGGAAGAGCTTTTCCTCGACACAGGCCTGACCGCCGAACGACTTGCCCGTCGCCTCCATGTGCCGGTCCGGGCCTTGTCCGAGGCGGTCAATCTCTCGACCGGCATGAACCTCTCGCAATATGTCAACGGTTTCAGGCTGCGGCGGGCGGCAGAGCTTCTGGTCGAAGAGGGTGGCAGCATCCGCGACGTGATGGAGCGGTCGGGCTTTCTCACCCGGTCGAATTTCTACCGCGAATTTCAGCGGGAATACGGTCAGTCCCCGGCCACCTACCGCCGTGCGGTGTCCGCGTCAAAATCGTCCGGGTAATCTCCGTCAGGTTTCGGCCTCTCCGGCCGCGCGCCGCGACCGCACCTCTTTTTTCAGTGCCTGCGACGGTGGGCAGACGGCCTGCATGAAGGATGCGAGTGTGCCGGACAGGGTTTCCTGCTCCATCCCGTAATAGACATACATGCCCTCGCGCTTCTTCCAGACCAGCCCCGCGTTTTCCAGAAGCGCCAGATGCTTTGACACAGCAGGCTGAGACATCTCGAACCTCTGCGCGATATCACCGGCACTCAGCGGCATTTCCGACAGATAGGCCAGGATCTTGCGCCGGGTGGTCGAGGCGAGCGCTTCGAAGACCTTGTCGGGGCTTGACATTATGTCACCTTTTAACTTATTAGTTATTTAGTTTATAAATTATAGTGTTTCTGAGCCGGAGGTTCAACCATGCTTGCCGCAACCGACCGCGTCTTTCCCGAAAATGCGACATCCGCGACCGATGGCAGGATCGAATGGGACTGGGCGAAATCGCTTTGGTATTTCACCCATCTTGTCGGCGCGGTCGCCGCCATCACCCTCTTTCCGCGCTGGGACGCCGCCGCCGCCATGGTGGGGCTGACGGCGATCACCATCTGTGGCGGCCATTCGGTCGGCATGCACCGCCTGCTGATACATCGCAGCTTCGCAGCACCCCTCTGGCTGGAACGCCTGCTGGTCTGGCTCGGCACTCTGGTTGGCATGGCCGGGCCTTTTGGCATGATCCACGCCCATGACATGCGTGACTGGCACCAAAGGCAGGTCGAATGTCCGCCCCATCCCTCGCATGGGGCGGGTTTCTGGCGCGATGCCTGGTGGCAGCTTCATTGCCGCTTCGCCCTGATCGCACCCCCGCGTTTCGTGATTGAAGATCCGGTGGCCCGCGATCCCTTCTACCGCTTTCTGGAACGGACATGGATGGCCCAGCAATTGCCCGTGGCGGCCTTGCTTTGGGCGTTTGGAGGCTGGGCCTGGGTTCTGTGGGGCATTTCGCTGCGCATCGTCCTGTCGTTGACCGGTCACTGGGCGGTCGGCCACTTCGCCCACAAAACCGGCCATCAGGGCTGGCATGTCGCGGGCCTGCCGGTGCAGGGCTACAACCTGCCCTGGCTGTCGCTGATCACCTTCGGCGAAAGCTGGCACGGCAACCACCACGCCTTCCCGCATTCAGCACGGCTGGGGGTCGAGGCCGGGCAACTCGATCCCGGCTTCTGGCTGATCCGCGCCATGCAGGCGATGGGTCTCGCGCATAGGGTCCGATTGCCGGACAGTGAACCGCACCGCGATGGCTTGCAGCGCGTGCCGCCTGTGGTGGAGATATCCGTGCCAACCCCGCGTCCAGCCTGAAGCGTTTTGGCTGGCCCGAAGAACGGGACGGAACGCACCCCAAGGGATGCGTTCCATCTCGCAAGAACCATGTCGCGGGGTGTTCAGAACCCTTCGATCTTCCAGAAGAACGTCTCGCCTGAACTGTCATCGACACCGTCATTGTCGGTCACGACCCAGGCCATGCCCGACGCATCGAAGGTCAGGCCTTCGATCTTGTCGGTGACATAGCCGCCCGACGCCGCAAGGTCGGGGACAAGGTCGTACACCACGTCCTTGTGGACGACGGGAAGGTTGCCGCCCAGCGGGGCCGGTTCCAGATCAGATACGGACACCCGCGTGATCTGCTTGATCCCGGCCGCAGCGCCGATCTGATTGTCGCGCTCGATCAGATAAACACGGTCACCTTTCACCGCGATTTCCGACAGGCCAACCCAGCCCGCCTCAACAGCGTCCAGCGGATAGTGTACCGCACCCCATTCCTTGCTTTCGATATCGTATGCGACAAGTTTGACCATCCCTTTCGGATCGTCGCCCCATTCGCGCTGCACCGCCATCCAGAGGCGATTGCCGATCATCGCGATGCCCTCGAAACCGAAGCGCTGTTCCCGGGCGGTCAGTTCCGCAGGCAGGGCGATTTCTTCCGTGATCTCGCCCGTGCCATCCACATGGTAGATCGCATGCGGGATCAGCCGGTCGGTCCGCCCTTCCGAAGCCAGCCAGAAGCCGCCTTCTCCATCGGATGTGATGCCTTCCAGATCGAGTTTCTGCGCAGGCTGACCGGCACGGGTGACTGGGATTGCGCGGGTGATGCGGGCGGGCGTCTGGACCGGGTCGATTTCAAAGATCGTCGGCTGGTAGCCGTAGAAGCTGTCATTGACGGCGTAGAGCTTGCCACCCGCTTCGGTCAGGCCCGACAAAGCGCCCCAGCCGATCAGCTCCTCGGCCCCGGCCGAGGTCAGTTGCGGATAGGCCGCAGGCGCGTCCTGATATTCGTAGATCATCACATGCGCACGGGCACCTCCGTCTTCGATCAGATCGGCCTCATTCGCGGTGATCAGAAGATTGCGCGCAGGGATCGCCACCACGCCTTCAGGCGCGATACCCGAGGGCAGGAGTTGTTTCAGCGCAGGTGCCGCCGGATCGGTGACATCATAGACCGCCGCGACCGAAGCGCGTTCAGCAAGGATGAAGGCATAGGTGGTGTCGCCGAACCGGGCGACCTCCATCCCTTCAGGCTCGGCGCCCTTGGCGTCAGAGCGTTTGTCGGGATAGTGGCCGATGCGGACAATCTCATGTTCCAGCGCTGCACCGCTTTCAAAGACCACAGTACCATCCTTGTGGAACACCGTGAAACCGCGTGAGCCGCCATCCATATCGCCTTCATTAGCGGTGATGAAATGATCGGCGTCGATCCAGCCCAGCCCGTCAGGTTCGCGCAACCGGCCCTTCTGCTCTTCGGTGAAGATGAGCGCGCCGCGCTCGTCCGTCGCGTCGATCCCGGTCAGATCGACCGCTCCAGCAGAAAAATGCGATGTCACAGTGCCATCGGCGCCGATCACGACGATATGGTTGTTTTCCTGAAGGGTAACGGCAATCTCGCCCGCAGCGTTGACATCAACGAATTCCGGTTCCGGGTCTTCGGGCGCGATCCCGGCCAGACCGGTCATGGCGATCTTTTGCATCGCTGCGCAATCGGGCGCGCCGTCCGTCAGGGGCATCTTTACCAGCCAGCCCTCGGGGGCCTGCCCGACCCGGCCGTCGCCCGCATCCTCATCCCGCTCATTCTCAATCGCGATAGCCAGAAACGACCCGTCCGGCGCGGCGGCCGTTGAATCCGGCTGACCGCCAAGGTCGCATTCGCCCTTCACGTCACCCGAGATGAGGTCAACGGTCACAAGCTTTCCCGAAGGCGAGGTGAAACTTTCCGAAGTGTTGACCGCAACCAATGCGTTCGGCCCCACGATGGAAACCGCCGTCGGCTCTCCTCCCATCTCGATATTGCCCATCGGCTTTGGCGCACGCGGGTCGGAAATGTCGATCCGCCCGATCACACCCAGCGGGCTGTCGGTATAGACGAGCATCATGCCGTCGCCCGAAGCCGCGATAATCTCGGCCGAGCTTTCGCGGCCCTGATCCTCGCCCTTGGCCATATTGCCGATGGTCGCAAAGCTCGCGATGCGGTTGAAGTTCATTTCGGCCATGGCGCCATGTGCCGATAGGGCAAGTGCCGATGTCAGGCACAAACGGATCAAGATCATCTATGGGTCCCCCGGGATCGATTGAAAATCGCACCTTCCCGTGGGTGCTGACCGTCTCAGCCGCATGACAGCGCTGTTAAGGATTTATGACAATGCGGTGTTGAGCCCGGCTTGCGGCGGGTTGTCATCGGATCGTTGCCGGACTGACATG
>NZ_JBARVQ010000576.1:0-2243 GCF_049646345.1 Albidovulum sp.
GGCTCGGCGTCGGAATGGACATGGACGTGGTCGCAACCACCGGCATATTTATGAGACATGGTTCCCCCCGTTTGATGATCGCTCTCTGGCGACAAAGGTCTTTACTGGAAAGTCGGGTAACGGATCACCTCTGACGGGGGGAGTGTAGCACGGGTCCGGGCGGCTCGAAAAACCCGACTAAAGTCGCCGGGTGCCAAAACGAAACCGCCCCGGATCAACCGGGGCGGTTTCGTTTCCAGACCCACGCGTTTCAGGAGAACCCTGAACCATACCCGAAGCACCAAAAGCCGTGCTGTCAGCGCTCGCGCGTCTCGCGCAGGAAGTCGGCCCAGTAGGGTGCCGGCTCATTAGATGCCACCAGGGTCAGGCGGCGGATGGTCAGGTGGATCATGCGCAGCGCCTCTGCCACCGGCCCGGATTTCTGTGTCGCAGCAAGCATATCGTCGGCTCCGCTATAAGGATCTTCGTTGGGCCAGATATAGAGCGCCTATCCGCGCGCAACCACGGACAATCGTGAAAGGCCGCCTTGCACAGCGTGCAACCCGGAAAATGGCGCGAACGACGGCATTTGACCAGAGACGATGCGGGTGGGGTGCAAGGCTGACTGCCGGTCGGCGCTCTAGGGAGCGAAGGTGGGTGGTGGTGGCTGGGTGGGTGCCTATGACCGGCAGTCAGTTGCTGCTTGCAAGATCACGCTACGCCTCTTCTTATCGCATTTCAACCTACAGTTGATACTTGTTTAAATTTATTTTCGAGCCCTTCGAGATTCACGCGAAATCAGCGGAAAACCCCGGCCGTTTGCGATGCAGACAACAATCGGGCATCCCACCCTTGAACCGGAACAAAAACAGATCAAATCTGCGGGACCGGAGGAATCGCCCATGCCGCATAACAATACCAACGCCCCCTCTCCCCGTCCGGAGGTTCTGACCCGGCCGAAACTGGAAGGCGGGCGGCGGTTCGTGATGAAAACCGATTTCGCCCCGGCGGGCGATCAGCCCACGGCCATTGCAGAACTCTCCACCGGCGTGATCGACGGCGAACGCGATCAGGTCCTGCTGGGCGCCACCGGCACCGGCAAGACCTTCACCATGGCCAAGGTGATCGAGGAAACCCAGCGCCCCGCCATCATCCTTGCCCCCAACAAGACTCTCGCCGCGCAGTTATACGACGAATTCAAGGGCTTCTTTCCCGACAATGCGGTCGAATACTTCGTCAGCTACTACGACTATTACCAGCCCGAAGCCTATGTCGCCCGCTCGGACACCTACATAGAAAAGGAATCCCAGATCAACGAACAGATCGACCGGATGCGCCACTCGGCCACCCGTGCGCTTCTGGAACGCGACGACGTGATCATCGTGGCCTCCGTCTCCTGTATCTACGGCATCGGCTCGGTCGAGACCTATTCGGCGATGACCCAGGACATGGCGGTGGGGTCACTCTATGAACAGCGCAAGTTCATCGCTGACCTGGTCGCCCAAGCATACCGCCGCGCCGACGCGGCCTTCCAGCGCGGCGCTTTCCGGGTCAAGGGCGATACGGTCGATGTCTGGCCCGCCCACCTTGAGGATCGGGCGTGGAAGTTCAGCTTTTTCGGCGAGGAACTGGAAAGCATCACCGAATTCGATCCGCTGACCGGGCAGAAGACCGATACATTCGAAAAAATCCGCATCTACGCCAATTCGCATTACGTCACGCCCCGCCCCACCATGCAGCAGGCGATCACCGGCATCCGCAAGGAACTGACCCTGCGCCTGAAGCAGTTGCAGGGCGAGGGCAAACTTCTGGAGGCCCAGCGGCTGGAGCAGCGCTGCACCTTCGATCTGGAGATGCTGGAGGCGACCGGCGTCTGCAACGGGATCGAGAATTATTCGCGCTACCTGACCGGCCGCGCGCCGGGTGAACCGCCCCCCACCCTGTTCGAATTCATCCCCGATCACGCCATCGTTTTCGCCGACGAATCCCACGTCTCGGTCCCCCAGATCGGCGGCATGTACAAGGGCGACTACCGGCGCAAGTTCACCCTGGCCGAACATGGCTTCCGCCTGCCCTCCTGCATGGACAACCGCCCCCTGAAGTTCGAGGAATGGGACGCGATGCGCCCGCAATCGGTGTTCGTGTCGGCGACCCCTGCGAAATGGGAGATCGAACAGACCGGCGGTGTGTTCACCGAACAGGTGATCCGCCCCACCGGCCTGCTGGACCCGCAGGTTGAAATCCGCCCCGTCGATATGCAGGTC
>NZ_JBARVQ010000577.1:0-2246 GCF_049646345.1 Albidovulum sp.
GCCCACCGACGCGCCGATCACCGCGCCCATGATGTACTGACCTTCGGCCCCGATATTCCAGATGCCCGCCCGAAAGCCGAGCGCGAGGCCAATGGCGATCAGGATCAGGGGCCCGGCCTTCACCAGAAGCTGGCCGCGCAGGTAGAACGCGAATTCGCCAAAGATCGGGTCCCAGAAAATCGTACGGATTACCACGAATGGGTCCTTGCCGAGCATCGCAAAAAGGATACCGCCGACGACCATGGTTAGAAGGACAGCAACGACGGGCGTGCCGTATTGCCAGAATTGCGAGGGCGTCGGTCGTTTCTCAAGCCTCAGCATGATGCGCGACCTCCATTCCGTGGGCGCCGCCCATCATCAGCCCGATCTCGTCGATCGTGAGGCCCTTCACCGGGCGCGGTTTTGAAAGCCGCCCCTCGTTCAGAACCGCGAACATGTCCGCGATCTCCAGAAGCTCATCAAGGTCCTGGCTGATCACCACGACCCCGGCACCTTCCGCCGCGCGGTTCAGGATCGCCTGCCGGATCGCGGCGGCGGCGGCGGCATCGACGCCCCAGGTGGGCTGGTTGATGACGATGACTTCCGGTGTCTGGTCCAACTCGCGCCCGATCAGGAATTTCTGCAAATTGCCGCCCGACAGGGCGCGGGCGGCGACATGGTTGCCGGGCGTGCGGACGTCATAGGTGGCAATGACCTCATCGGCGAAAGCGCGGGTTGCGGGCCAGTCGATGAAGCCCTTGTTTGACAGCTTGCGCCGCAGATATCCGCTGAGGAAAGCGTTTTCCACCAGTGACATATCGGGTGCTGCGGCATGGCCATAGCGGTCCTCGGGCGCGGCCACCAGACCGGCATTGCGCCGCTCGGACGGGCCGTAGTCGCCCGCCGCATGGCCGTTCAGGCGAACCTTGTCGGGCGCGGTCTTCAACTCGCCCGAGAGCGCCAGCAGCAATTCGTCCTGCCCGTTGCCGGCAACCCCGGCGATACCCAGAACCTCGCCCCGCGCGACGGTGAAACCGACATTCTTCAGCGACGTGCCGAAGGGGATGGGCGAGGCGACCGACAGCTCGGTCACGCCGAGGACCACTTCACCCTTGTCGGCGGCCTTGCGTTCGGGCGGTGTCAGCGTAGCGCCGACCATCAGTTCTGCGAGTTCCCGCGCCGTGGACTGTTTCGGATCGGCAGTGCCGACGACCTTGCCGCGTCTGAGGATCGTCGCGGCATCGCAGAGTGTGCGGATTTCTTCCAGTTTATGCGAGATATAGAGGATCGCGGTGCCCTCGGCCGACAATTGCCGCAGCGTCCGGAACAGGATCTCCACCTCCTGCGGCGTCAGCACAGAGGTCGGTTCATCCATGATCAGAAGCTTCGGGTCCTGGAGCAGGCAACGGACGATCTCCACCCGCTGGCGTTCGCCCGCCGAAAGGTCGCCGACCATGCGCGAAGGGTCGAGCGGCAACCCGTATTCCTCACTGACGGCCCGGATGCGCGCGGCGAGTTCCCGCATCGGAGGCGGGTTTTCCATGCCAAGGGCGACGTTTTCCGCGACGTTCAGCGCCTCGAACAGCGAAAAGTGCTGGAAGACCATCGCCACGCCCAGTTCCCGCGCGACACTCGGCGCGGTCGGTGCGAAGGGCTTGCCCCTCAGCGTCATCCGCCCCTCGTCGGGCTTCACAAGGCCGTAGATCATCTTGACCAGCGTGGACTTGCCCGCGCCGTTTTCCCCCAGAAGCGCGTGAACCTCGCCGACGCCGATCTTGAACGAGACATCCTCGTTCGCTTTCACCCCGGGATAAGACTTGCTTATCCCATTGATATCGATAAGAACTTCCCCCGTCATCCCGCGCGTTCCTTATGTGAGTTCTGGGCGGTTTTTTCTTTCAGTACTTCAGTGGCCACGCCCACCGCAATCGCCTGCGGATGCTTGCCAAGGCTTGGGTCGCCGATCGGGCAGCGGATGCGGTCGATCTGGCCTTCCCCGTGGCCAAGGGCCTTCAGCCGCGACCGGAACCGCGCCCATTTCGTCGCCGATCCGATCAGCCCCGCCGTGCCGAACCCATGGCCCAGAAGCCGGTGACAGATCTCCAGATCGAGCGCATGGCTGAAGGTCAGGACCAGATGCTCGGCATGAGAGGGCGCATCCGCCACCAGATCGGCCGGGTTGGCGGCGATCTTCTGCACGACGCCCTCCGGCACGTCCGGGAAGCGCGTGGCATCGGTGTCGATCCAGGTCAGGCGCAGGCCCGGCA
>NZ_JBARVQ010000578.1:0-1646 GCF_049646345.1 Albidovulum sp.
GAACGCCTCTTCGCTCATGCCAATGTCACACCGTCATGGACGAGTTTCCATGTGATCGCATCAAGAAGCGCCTCGAACGAGGCATCGACGATATTGGGACTGACGCCGACGGTTGACCAGCGATGCCCCGCCCCGTCCTCGCTGTCGATAATGACACGGGTGACGGCCTCGGTCCCGCCTTGGGTGATGCGCACCTTGAAATCAACCAGGCGCATATCGTCGATGGCGGCCTGATAGGGGCCAAGATCCTTGGCCAGAGCCTTGGCGAGCGCGTTGACCGGGCCACGGTCGCTGCCGGTCTCATCCATGCTTTCGCTGACCGACAGCTTTTTCTCGCCGCCGATCTTCACCACCACAACCGCTTCGGACAGCGTCACCATCTGATTGCGCTTGTTCTTGCGCCGCTCGACCGTAACGCGGTAGCGCTTGACCTCGAAATAATCAGGCAGAAGGCCAAGCTCTCGCCGGGCCAGAAGTTCGAACGAGGCCTGCGCGCCGTCATAGGCATAGCCCTGATCCTCGCGCTCCTTGATGGTGTCGAGGATGCGGGCCAGTGACGGGTCCTTCGGCGCGACCTCGATCCCGGCCGCGGCAAGGCGCATCCGCAGGTTCGACTGGCCCGCCTGATTGGACATCGGGATGATACGGTCATTACCGACAAGGGTCGGGTCGATATGTTCGTAGGTCGTGGGGTCCTTGAGGATCGCGCTTGCATGCAGCCCTGCCTTGTGGGCAAAGGCCGAGGCGCCGACATAGGCGGCAGAGCGGAGCGGCACGCGATTGAGGATATCGTCGAGCATGCGGCTGGCGCGGGTCAGGGTCCTCAGCGCGTCTTTCGTGACCCCGGTTTCATAGCGGCTGGCATAGGGGGGCTTCAGCAGCAGCGTCGGGATGAGCGCCGTCAGGTTGGCATTGCCGCAGCGTTCGCCGAGGCCGTTCAGCGTGCCCTGAATCTGCCGCGCGCCCGCATCGACGGCGGCAAGACTGCCTGCGACGGCGTTTTCGGTGTCGTTATGGGTGTGGATGCCAAGGTGGGTGCCGGGAATGCCCGCCGCAATGACCTCGGCGGTGATGCGGCCAATCTCGGCGGGCAACGTGCCGCCATTGGTGTCGCATAGGACGATCCAACGCGCCCCGGCCTCATGGGCGGCCTTCAGGCAGGTCAGCGCATAGGTCGGGTTGGCGCGGTAGCCGTCAAAGAAATGTTCGGCATCAAAAAGCGCCTCGCGGCCCTTGGCGACAAGATGGGCGACAGAGGCGGCGATGTTTTCGACATTCTCGTCAAGCGTGAGCCCGAGCGCCGTGGTGACGTGGAAGTCATGGGTCTTGCCGACGAGGCAGACGGCCGGGGTCCCGGCGTTCAGGACGGCGGCCAGCGTATCGTCGTTTTCAGCCGAGCGCCCTGCCCGCTTGGTCATGCCGAAGGCGGTGAAGGTGGCTTTCGTTTCCGGGCGATTGTCGAAGAACTCGCTGTCGGTCGGGTTGGCGCCGGGCCAGCCACCCTCGATATGGTCGATGCCAAGCGCGTCGAGCGTTTCGGCGATCTGACGTTTCTCGGGAACCGAGAACTGAACGCCCTGCGTCTGCTGCCCGTCGCGGAGCGTGGTGTCGTAGAGGTAGAGGCGTTCCCTTGTCATCTGGCGCAC
>NZ_JBARVQ010000579.1:0-1826 GCF_049646345.1 Albidovulum sp.
ATGCCGCACTGTCAGCGTCTGCGCCGCATCAGCCAGGCGGCCCAGTCGGCTTCGGTCCCGGCAAAGGCGTTGAGGTCGGCATCACCCGAAATCCCCGGCACCACGCCGGTACCGGTATATTGCCAGAAGGCCCAACCCTGCCCCGGGAACTTTTCGCGCGGATGGCCGGCGACCGAGCGCAGCCAGAATTCTTCGCCGCGCAGCTTCCACAACTGATTGTCCTGCCAGAAATCCACCGCCGTGTAGATCACCGGGCGCTGGCCATAGTGGGCTCCGACGATGCGCTGGAAGGTCAGGATCTCGGCCCGCAGCACCGCCGGATCGGGGCGGGTGCGGCAAGTGCGGGACTGGTGGTTCCATTCGACATCCAGGACTGGCGGCAGGGCGCCGGGCGTATAGGGCACATTGGCGATGAACCAGGCGGCCTGCTCGACCGCCGGTCGGCAGAGATAGTAGAAGTGATAGGCGCCGCGCGGAATGCCTGCGCGGGCCGCACCCTGCCAGTTCTGCGCAAAGGACGGATCGGCGTGATCGCCACCCTCGGTCGCCTTGATGAAGGCAAAGGCCACATCCGCCCCGGCCACCTTGTGCCAGTTGATGTCGCCCTGATAGCGCGACACGTCAATGCCATGGACCGGGTGATGCGCAGGCGTGATGCCGCGCCAGTCATAGGGGTCGATATCGCTGAACCGGTGTGGGATGCCATCGACGCGCCCACCACCGCAGGCTGCAAGTCCGCATACCAGTGCCAATGCCAGAAACTGCCTGAACCGTCCCATTCCGCCCTCCTGCCCGGGGTCTTGCCTGTTTCGCACAGAATGTCACGAAAAGCGGTTTGGCGAAAGGGCTTCTACCGTAGCGCGATCAATTTCCGTGGCATGTCCGGCGATCAGATCGGCGGCAAGCTGGCTGGCCGCAGGGGCGGTCTGAAAGCCGTAACCACCCTGCCCGGCGAGCCAGAAGAAAGAGGGTTCGACCGGGTCGGGGCCGATGACCAGCACCCGGTCGGGGGCGAAGGTGCGAAGACCGGCCCAGGAGGCGAGAAGCCGCGTCACTGGTTCTGTGACCATCGCCTCATACCGCGCGATCCCTTCGGCCAGTACCAAATCCTTGGCCCAGGCGTCATGCGGGTGGGTCGGGTCCTCCTCGGCCGGGGAAACGATCAGCGCCCCGGCATCGGGTTTCGCATACCAGCTTTCGCCCGCCCCGAAGATCAGGGGCCAGCGCGCGGGATCGTGCCCGGCAGGGGCGGGGATGCGGGCCATTGACCGGCGCAGGGGCGTGAAGCCGAGGGGGCGGATACCCGCCATCCCCGCCACCTCATCGGCCCATGCACCGCTGGCATTGACCAGAATGCGGCCCTCGAAGCTTCCCTTCTGCGTTTCTGCCCGCCAGAGGCCGCCCGACTGGTCGATGGCGTTAACCCGCGCCCCGGTGACGATCTGCGCGCCCTGTCCTTTCGCCTCACGGGCAAAGTTCTGGATCAGAAGATCAGTGTCGATATCCTCGGCATGATCGCCGTAAGCGGCCCGGGACAGCCGCGCCGGGTCGAGGATCGGCACCATGCCCCGCGCCTCATCGGCGGCGATCTCATCCAGCCCGAGCGCCAGGCGGTCGGCATCGAACGCCGCGTGCTCCTCCGGTGACGCCACCAGAAGCATGCCACGCGGGCTGAGGACGCCCGTCCCGCGCAGGTGATCGCCGCTTGCCCGTGCAAGCGCCACCACCGGCGCAAGACCGTAATTCGGCTCATAAAGCGCGGCGGACCGGCCCGACGTGTGATAGGCGAGGTGATCCTCAGCCTCCAGCAGAACGACTTGTCCCAG
>NZ_JBARVQ010000580.1:0-10801 GCF_049646345.1 Albidovulum sp.
TCAAAGGGGATATCGGTGGTGCCGACCAGCGCCAGATCGTCGAAATAGGGATTGACGAAGATCAGCCGCCGGTCATGGGCCTGAAGCACATAGCCATGATCGCCCTGCCACCAGCGTTTCAGGATGATGTGGCTGCCCTTGACCAGCCGCACCCTGCGGCCCGAATTCACCCCGGCGACATTGCCCAGAACCTCTTCCACCCAGGGGCCCGCGGTGTTGACGATGCCGCGTGCGGTGATCTCCCGGGTGGTGCCGGTTTCGGTGTCGCGCAGGGTTGCGTGCCAAAGCTCACCGTCCCGGCGCGCAGCGATGCAGGCGGTGCGGGTCAGCACCTCGGCCCCGCGCCGCGCGGCATCGACGGCATTCAGAACCACCAGCCGGGCATCGTCGATCCAGACATCCCAATAGGCAAAGGCCTTGGGGAAGTTTTCGCGGATGGCCTCGCCTTCCGGGTCGCGCGCAAGGTCGATGCTGCGGGTGGCGGGGATGCGATTGCGCCCGCCGAGATGGTCGTAAAGAAACAGGCCCAGCCGGATCAGCCAGCGTGGGCGCTGTTGGGGGCTGTGCGGCAGGATCAGCCGAAGCGGTTTCGACAGATGCGGCGCGACTTCCAGCACCACCTCGCGTTCAATCAGCGCTTCGCGTACCAACCGGAATTCGTAATATTCCAGATAGCGCAATCCGCCATGGATATACTTGCCCGACCGGGAAGAGGTGCCTTCGGCCAGATCGCCTTTTTCACACAAAACGACATTCAGACCCCGTCCGGCTGCATCCCGCGCGACACCGACACCATTGATGCCGCCGCCGATGACAAGAAGGTCTATGGGGCCGGTTCCGGCCATGCGTTCGCTCCCTCCTCCTTATTGCTTGCGACCTGTGCGGGCCTTGCCATCGACCTGCACGCCGTAAGAGCCGAAGGCGGCGGCGGTTTCGGCAATCTCGGCATCGCTCAGCAGAACCGGACCTCCGATCATCAGCGACAGGTAGTATTGCCGGGCGATCGTCTCCAGTTCGACCGCCCGCCACATCGCCTTGTCCAGCGTCTCGCCCATCGCGATCATGCCGTGATTGGCCAGAAGGCAGGCCGTGCGCCCGTCCAGCGCGTCGAGTGCCAGACGTGACAGTTCCTCGGACCCGAAGCGGGCATAGCCCGCGCAAGGAACGGTCATGCCACCGAAGGCCGCCATCATGTAGTGGCAGGCGGGAATCTCGCGCCGCGCGATGGCGAGAGTGGTGCAATAGGTCGGATGGGCATGGACCACCGCGCCCATATCCGGTCGCCCCTTGAGGATATCGAAATGAAAACGCCATTCGGTCGAGGGTTTCAGAGGGCCGGACCACGCGCCGTATTCACCGTCGAACGGCATTTCGGCGATCATCTCAGGCTCCATCGCGTCATAGGGCGTGGCCGAGGGCGAGATCAGCATCTTGTCGCCGCAGCGGACCGAGATATTGCCCGATGTGCCCTGATTGATCCCGAGCGTGTTCATCGACCGGCAGGCGGACACGATGCCTTCGCGCAGCTTCTTTTCGTCTTTTGTCATGTCAGGGTCCTTCAGCAGGGGTTGAGCGGCGGTTCCCCGTCCAGCCAGCGGCGCACTTCCTCGGCGGCGCTGGCGGCGGCGATGCGCACGGTTTTCATCGACGCACCCGCGATATGCGGGGTCAGTGTCACATTGGGAAGCTGTAAAAGCGGCCAGTCGGGCGGTGTCGGTTCGATCGCGAAGGTTTCCAGCATAGCGCCGCGCAGACGTCCCTCAGACAGGGCATCGTAAAGCGCGTCATAGTCCATCAGCGGTCCCCGCGCGGTATTGACGAGGATCGCGCTCGGTTTCATCGCCGCTAGTGCGGTGGCGTCGATCATGCCACGGGTTTCATCGGTGACGCGGGGGTGGAGGGTCAGCACATCGGCCTCTGCCAGAACCCGGTCGAGCGAGACATGTTCCACCCCTGCCTCCAGATCATCGGGCGAAAGCTGGACATAGGGATCGTCGACAAGGATGCGGCAGCCGAAGGCACGCAGCAGCTTGACGACGCGGGTGCCGACCTTGCCATAGCCGATCACGCCGACCGTCATGTCGGAAAGCTCATCGCCCGTCACATCCGCCCGGTACAGGTCGCCCCGGTAATCGCCCCTGCGCAGCGCGTCATGGCCCCGGGTGATGTTGCGCGTCTCGGCAAGGATCGCCCCGATGGTGAATTCGGCCACGGCCGAGGCATTGCGGCCGGGCGTGTTGACCACCGTGACACCATGACCGGCGGCAGCAGCCATGTCGATATTGACCGGCCCGCCGCGCGAGACGGCGACAAGCTTCAGCCCCGGCATGGCGGAGAACATCGAGCTGGACAGGGGCGCGAGATGGGTGACAAGGACGGGGGCCGCGCCGATATGCGCCATGACCTGATCCGGGGTGCCCATATATTCCTTCAGCCCCTCCATCCCCGCGACCGCATAACCGTGCTCCATCGGTTCATCCGGCCAGGGCAGGTCAAGCTTGCGGCAGGTGACCCGGTCGCCGCAGGCATCGTGCAGGGCGGCCTCGAACATCTCCGACAGCATGAAACGGTCGCCGATGATGGCAATCTCGGTGGTCATGTCAGCGCCTCCCGCATGGTTGCCTGCGCCTGCCAGACCGGCGGCATGGCTGCCCGCGTCGCAAGATAGGCGTCAAAGAGCGTGTCATAGACCGGCACGAGTGCCGCCTCGGGCGTCACGGTCGCGCCAAGGCGTGGGGTGACCCAGGCGTCGGAGGCTGCCGCAATGTCGGGAAAGACCCCAAGCTGTACCGCCGCCATCATCGCGGCCCCTGCGGCCCCCGCCTCATCCTGATTGACGCTGCGCACCGGGCGGTTCAGGGCGCTGGCCAGCATCTTGCGCGCGGCGGCGGATCGCGCCGCACCGCCGGAGATGCGGATTTCGGCCGGAATGGGGCCCATCGCGGTGTAACAATCCCGCGCGGCCAGGACGAGCCCGTCAAAGACCGCCCGCATCAGGTCGAACCATCCGGTGCCTTGCGCGATGCCGGTAAAGCTCGCCCGGGCGGCGGGGTCGACGAAGGGGCCGCGCTCACCTGCCACCAGAATGTAGGGATGGTAAAGGGCAGCCCCCGGCCGGGCGGCGAGGATGCGGTCGTCAAGCCCTGCCAGAAGGTCGGCGCGGCTGCGCTCAACGCCCTCGGAGTGCAGCAGGCCGATGGCAAGGTCGAGCATCCAGTCGATATTGATCGTCGCGGCCATATTGGTCTGCATCTGGGCATAGGCGCAGCCGGGGAAGGGCATCGTATAGCCTGATGCGGCCTTGTTCAGCACGACGGCATCGGCATCGGGCACGAAACGCATATGCATGCCGGTCGAACCGAGCACCGTCAACCCGGGTTGCACCCCGGCATCGTGCAGGCCCGCCCCCATGGCGCTGCACATGATATCGACATACCCCAGACTGACCGGCAGACCCTGCGGCAGCCCGGTTGCCGCCGCCGCCTGCTCAGTCAGCCCATGCGCCGTCTTGGCGCCATCGACAATCGGCGGCAGCAGGTGGCGCAGGGCGGACAGGCCCAGTGCCGCGATGACCGCGTCGGAATAGTCCCGTTGCCGGTAGTCGCCGAAGGTAAAGACCCCCTCGCTCGGGTCACCGGCCCGTTCCCCGGTCAGGCGGAAATAGAGCCATTCCTTGCAATGCAGGGCCGTGGCCGCGCGTGCCAGAAGGTCGGGCGCGTTTTCCTTCATCCAGCAAAGCTGGCTGCGCATCTGGCAGACATTCACGCCGGTCGCGGTCGTCCGGTAGATCAGATCATGCCCGTCGCTGTCCACGATGGCCTGCGCGGCCGATGCAGAACGCGCATCGAGCCAGAGCCAGCCGTCATGGACCGGTTTCCCCGCCGCGTCGATCAGCCATGTGCCATCGCCCTGTCCGGTCACGCCAAGGCCAAGGGCGCGGCGGTCAAGATCCGGCACCTCTTCCGCAAGCCCCTTCAGGACGGCTGCGCAATCCTGCCAGGTGCGCGCCATATCCTGTTCAGCGCCACCGCCGGGCAGGGTGGAATAGTGATTGCGGCGGCTGGCCACGCCAAGCTGGTTTCCTTCCGTGTCGAAGGCCACCACCTTGATCACGGAGGTCCCGGCATCCACCCCGATGATCACGTCTTCTGTCATGCCATCGCACCCCCGTGGCTGATTGCAGCACCGGTTGCGGTGTCGAACAGATGCAGGTTCGTCGCGGGCAGATCGACCCCGATCATGTCGCCCTTTGCGTGGTTCACCCGGTCATGGCGGACCGAGACGATGGAGGCACCGGCGAAATGTGCCGCGATATGGGTCTGGTCACCCAGCCATTGGCTGGCATAGACGCGCGCCTCGGCCCCGCCGATGCCGATGCCGACGGCATGGGGCCGCACGCCCAGCGTGACAGACCCGCGTTTCAGAATGCTGTCCCGCAATTCGGGCGTGAAATCCGTATCGGCATAGCCAAGTTGCACACCATCACCCAGATGGAACAGGATCTGCCCCCCCTCTGACGCGGCCTCGGCGGCGAAGACGTTCATCGGTGGTTCCCCGATGAAGGTGCCGGTAAAGAGGTTGGCGGGCCGCGCCTTCAGCGCTTCGGGCGTGTCGAATTGTTGCAGCACGCCACCCTCCATCACCGCAATCCGGTCGGCCAGCGCGTTCGCCTCGGTCTGGTCATGGGTCACAAGGATCGCGGTCAGCCCGCGTTCTTTGATGAAATGCTTGATCCTGCCCCGCAGATGGGCGCGCAGTTGTGGTTCAAGCTGGCCCATCGGTTCGTCCAGCAGGTGAAGATCAGCGCCCCGGATCAGCGCCCGGCCCAGACCGGCGCGCTGCTGCTGGCCGCCGGAGATGGAGGACGGATAACGATCAAGCACGGCTTCGATGCCCAAAAGCCGCGCCATCTCATCGACGCGGATGCTCACCTCATCCCGAGACAGCCGTTCGGCCTTGAGGGCAAAGGCGATGTTTTCCCGGATGGTCAGCGGCGGATAAAGCGAATAGCCCTCGAACGCCATCGAGACATTGCGCTTTGCGGGCGGCTGGCGGTGGATCTCGTGACCGGCAAGCGATATCTGCCCCTCTGTCACATCCTCGAACCCCGCGATCATGCGAAGGGTCGAGGTCTTGCCGCAGCCCGATGAGCCAAGAAGGGCCACGATCTCGCCCTTCTGCACCGCCAGATCAAGGTCGATCACCGCATGGACCGGATGGCGCGACGTTGGGTTGTAGATCTTGTTGACCCCGGAAAGGTCCAGCATCACCTCGCTCATGCGGCCTCCTCCTCCTGCTTGCTGGTCCTATCGGTATCCGGCGCGATACGGGCGCCGGTGGCGCGGTCGAAAAGCACCGCCGTGGAGGCGTCGATATCGATCGTGGCCGTGCCGTCGGCAGGGGCAGGTGTTCCGGCCGGGCGCGAGATCAGGATCTCGCGTTTGCGCATGGTCGTGACCAGTGTCACTGTCTTTTCGTTGAATGGCGTTTCGGCCTCGATCGTCACTTCAACCGCATTCGCCCCGTCGGCAAAGCGGATTGCCTCGGGCCGTATTCCGATGATGCAGTCGCGCCCGACAATCGCCTCATACCCGTCGGCCAAGGCAACGCGTTTGCCCGACAGGCGGACATGCACGCCCTCGGCGTCGCGTTCCGGCGTGACATCAAGGAAGTTGATCGCGGGATCGCCGAATTGTTCGGCGATCCGCATATCGGCGGGGCGCAGATAGACATCCTCCGGCTTGCCGATCTGAACGATGCGTCCGTCCACGAGGACCGCGATCTTGTCGGCAAAGGCCATCGCTTCTTTGTAGTCCTGGGTCACATACACCACCGTCGTGCCTTGCCCGGCCAGCAGGCGCGGCAATTCCAGCCGCATCTCGAACCGGAGCTTGGCATCGACATTGCGCAGGGGATCGTCGAGCAGAAGAAGCTTTGGCTGGGCCACAAGGGCCCGCGCCAGAGCGGTACGCTGTTTTTGCCCGTTCGAGAGTGCGCGGGGCGCATGATCCAGAACATGCTCGATCTTCAGCAGGCGGGCAATGTCGGTGACGCCCTCCTTTATCTTCTCGGCAGAGAAACGCTGCGCGGTCAGCGGGCTGGCGATGTTGTCGAAGGCGGACATATGCGGAAACAGCGCGAAGTTCTGAAAGGCCATGCCGACACCGCGCGCTTCGGGCGGCAGGTCCGTCACATCCGCGCCGCCGATCTGGATGCGGCCCGCCTCGGGGTCGACCGCGCCCGCGATGCAGCGCAACAGCACCGTCTTACCCGCGCCTGAGGGGCCAAAGAGAACCAGCGTCTCGCCCTCGGCGATCTCAAGGATGAGGTCGTCCAGCACCACCTCATCCTTGAACCGCTTGGTAAGACCGGTGATCTTCAATCCGCTCATCGCCCTCATCCCTTCACCGCGCCGAGCGACAGGCCCTCGACCAGATAACGTTGCGCATAGAGGGCCAGGGCCAGCGTCGGCGCGATGGAAAGGACAACCGCCGCTGCGATCTGGCCGTACTGGATGCCCGAGGCGGTGACGAAGGCCAGCGCGCCCACCGTCACCGGCTGTTTGTCGGCCGAGGCCAGCACCAGCGCGAAGATGAAGTTGTTCCAGGCGAAGATGAAGGCCAGAAGCCCCGCCGCCGCAATGCCGGGCCCGGCAAGGGGCAGGGCGATTTTCAGGAATGTGGCCCCCCAGCCGTGGCCCGCGATCCGGTAGGCATGTTCGACATCAGGGCTGATATCCTCAAAATACCCGCGCACGATCCAGAGGATCAGCGGCAGGCAGATCAACTGATAGACCCAGATCAGGCCGATATAGGTATTGGCAAGCCCGAGGGTCTGGAAATAGAGCGTGAGGGGCAGCAGGACGAGGAGCGGCGGCGCGAAGCGGAACGACAGGAGCGTGAAGGCGATATCCTCTGATCCCCGGAACTTGTGCCGGGCAAAGGCATAGGCCGCCGGAACCCCTAGCAGAAGCGCCAGCGCCACCGATGATACAGACAGGATCACCGAATTCATCAGGTTGCGCATGAAATTGATGTCGAGTGTTCCGGCCTGCGTCTCCAGCCGTCCTGTGATCAGGGCAACATAGTTCTGCATGGTTGGCGTGAACACCATCGACGGCGGCGAGCGCAGGATGGTTTCATTGGTCTGAAAGCTCATCAGCACGATCCAGAAGATCGGGAACATGAAAAAGAGGACCACGGCCGTCAGCGCGATGCCGCGCAGCCAGCGTTCCAGAAGGGATGTATGTTCCATGGCTCAGACCTCTCCCCGGGCGCGGTCGCGCAGCCGCAGCCAGTTCTTGATGAAGATGTTCGACAGGAAGAAGGTGATGGCCCAGAGGATGATCAGAAGCGCCGCCGACCGGCCGACATTGGTCGACTGGAAGAAATTCAGATACGCCTCGACCTGAAACACCATCAGCGTGTCACCGGGCCCGCCTTGTGTCATCGCATAGATGATGTCGAACTGCTGGATGGAATCGAGCAGCCGGAAGAGCGAGGCGGTCAGGATATAGGGCATCAGCATCGGCAAGGTGATGCGGGTGAACTGTTGAAGCCGCGGCACCCCGTCAAGGGCCGCGGCTTCAAACGGCTGCGTGGGCAGGGAGCGGAGCCCAGCAAGCAGCAGGATCATGATGAAGGGCGTGTAGACCCAGATATCGACAAGAATAACGGTGAAAAGCGCTGTATGCGGCGAGGCCCCCCAGCGGAAATCGGTAAAGCCCGCGAGCTGGGCAAAGTAGTTGAGAATGCCGAAATTCGGGTTCGTCATCAGCTTGAACATCAGCGCGGCCAGCGCCGGTGCCGTCATCAGCGGCATCAAGAGCATGATCGACACGGCGTTGTTGATCCGGCTGCGCTTTTGCAGCAGCAGCGCAATGCCAAGACCGAGCAGAAGCTCCAGCCCGACAGTCAGCCCGGCATAGACAAGGCTGACCTTGAGGGTGTTCCAGAACCCCGGATCGGACAGGAAGTTCAGGTAGTTTTCGCCCCAGTTCATGCCCCGGTTCCAGGGCTGCGACAGCCGGTAGCGTTGCAGCGAATACCAGACGGCGGTGACGAAGGGGATCAGGATGCCGATACAGACCAGCAAGGCAGGCAGGCTCAGCAGATAGGGCAGGGCTTTCTTTGAGCTGAAAAGGCCACGCTTTTGCCTTGGCTGATCGTGAGCGACGGACATGCCTGTTCTCCCCTCGGGCGCGGTGACCCGTGCCACCCGTTGCCGCGATCACAGTAACGCGGAACGGTTCGCATGTGTTGTTCTGGTGGGCGCACGGCCCCGAACGGGCCGGGACCGTGCTCTTCGGGTGGTGGCTTAACCCAATCCGGCTTCCTTGAGCTGCCGGTTAACGCTTTCGGCAAGCTGATCGAGCCCCTCATCCACGGGCACTTCGTTCGCGACCATCTTTTGCAGCGATGCCGCCCATTCGGTGGTCAGATCGAAGAACAGCGGCTGCGCCGTGAACTTGATCGACGCGCCGGGGGCCGAGACATCGTGCATCTCGACATAGCCCGGATAGGACGATGACAGCCGGTCGCGGAAGCCCGCATCGGCCCAGACCGAGGCGCGGACCGGGTTGACGAAGTCCATCTGCGACGCGCCGAACAATCCGTGCTCGGGACCCGAGGCCCATTGCAGGAAGTACCATGCTGCATCCTTGTTGGCCGAGAAGGACGACATGGCCAGCGACCAGATCCAGATGTTCGGGGTCGGTGCCGCCGCATCGGGATTGGCGGCAAAGGGCGCATAGGCAAGCTGACCGGCCATGGCGTTGTCGCCGCCATTCATGAAGTAGCCAAGGATATCGGCGTCATAGATCATCGCCGACTTGCCCGCGCCAAGGTCGGTGCCGACCTGATACCAGGTATGGGTCGACCAGTCGGAGGCCCCTGAATCCTGGATCATCTTCACCCATTGGGCATGGAAGGCCTTGGACACATCCGTGTTCATCGCCGCCGAGAGCATACCGTCATCCGAGACATTGAGGTCGGTCTGACCGAAATTGGCATAGCCAGACAGGAAGCCCGGATGGATCGTCGCCCAGGACCGCGAACCGCGCACGCCAATGCCGTAGATGCCGTCATTTCCGGCCTGCACCTTCGCCGCCGCCTCGACCAGTTCGTCAAGGTTCGTCGGCACGGCCACTCCGGCCTTTTCCATCATGCCGGCATTGTAGGCCAGATTGTTCTGTTCATAACCCCACGGGATGCACCATTGCTTGGCATCCTCCGACCCGAGCGCGCCGCCGGGGCGGCCATTCCAGGCGCAGGACGCCCGCACGCCGGGCAGCATATCGTCCCAGTTGTAGTTCGGATTGGTCTTGCTATCGTCCATGATCCACTGGTTCAGATCCTCGATCCAGCCAGCCGGGCCATAGGTCCAGGTCATATAGGCCCCGGTCATGAACGCGTCGTATTCCGACGATCCGGAGGACAGGGCAGCAGTCACCTTGTCGAAATAGACATCCTCGGGGAAGACGTCATAGGTGACCTCCATCCCGGTCATCGCCTTGAAGTTCTCAAGGTTGGCGATCATCGCATCGGTATAGGGATGTTTGTTCAAGAGCAGCTTGATCCCGGTGCCGGAATGTTTCTTCCAGTCGAAATCCTGCGCCAGCGCGCGGGTTGCGGATGCGTTGACAAGCACACTTGCCGTTGCGGTGCTCATGCCGAGCGCGCCAAGCGCACGCAGAAGCGAACGGCGGCTCATCGATCCGCGACGATACGCGGCGATCAGTCCTTTTTCCTTATCGTACATTCTGTCCTCCCAGCTTGTTTGCCCTTCCGGCCATCCGTCGCATGTCAGGTTGCGGGCGGTGCCTCCGCGAGGCGGCGGGCTGTCGCCTCGTCGGTAATCAGTCCCTTAAGAAGGCCGCCCGTCAGGACGGCGCGGATCGCATCGGTCTTGGCCTCGCCACCGGCGACGGCAACAACCATGCGGTTTGCCAGCTCTTCGATTGGCGGCGCCATCACCCGTCCCGACAGGCTGGTCGCGACGGGCGCGCCCTGCCGGTCAAGATAGTGGCCGAGGATTTCGCCCACAGCACCGTTGCTGCGCAGCTCCTCCATCTCATCGGATGTCACGGTGCCGACCTCGCTCAGATGCGCATGCGACCCGACATCGCCGATGCCGACGATCAGCAGCGTTGCCGATCGGCATTTGTCAAAGACCTGACCAACCCCCATCTGCGCCAGCAGCACTTCGCGGTCGGCCGCGCTGTTGGCGTAAAGCGGGACCGGCAGAAGATAGGCCTCGGCCCCGGTCTTTTCCGCGAGGCGATAGATGACGTCGAACGGATTGGCCGCGAATTTCCGTGTCAGCCCGCCCAGAAGCGAGACGACAGAGCCTTTGACCCCGCGCAGTGACGGCAGCTCATTCACGGTCGCGGCCAGTGTCCGCCCGTGGCCGATGCCGATACAGTTATGGGTATTGCCCTCAAGCGCCTGACGCAGGAACGTGGCGCCCGCCAGACCGAGCGCGCGCAGCGGCAGACCGGTTTCGCCAAGGTCCGGTGCCACCCGGCAATATTCAAGGCCGTATCGCGCCGATAGCCCTTCTTCCAGTGCGACACATTCGGACACCGACGCATCGACAAAAACCCGGACAAGGCCCTCGCGCGTGGCCCGCGCGATCAAACGGTGCGCCTTGGTCGAGGGCACCGCAAGACGTTTTGCGATCTCACCCTGGGTCAGCCCGCCCGAGAAATACAGCCAGGCGGCACGGGCCGCCAAACCCGACTCTTCGTCGATCGCGGTGATCCCGGTTGGTCCGTGCAGATTGCCATCTGAAATATTTTGCA
>NZ_JBARVQ010000581.1:0-3215 GCF_049646345.1 Albidovulum sp.
CGCGTTCGGGTTCATAGTGGTCGCTGCCGTCCTGCAGGAAGTAATAGCCAAGCGTGTTCATCGAGAAGGTGTGCCCGACCTCTAGCGAGCGCGATAAAAGGTCGAAGCCCTGCCGCTTCAGCCCTGGATCATCAGCCAGTTCCAGCAACTGCTGGCCCAGCGAGTGATAGGCATAGGGATCCCCCTGATCCACGCCCATGGCCAGAAGCGCCAGCGCCTCTTCCGGTGCCCGCTTTCGGTCAGCCCCGCCGGTTTCCTGTTCGCGTGCGATCTTCAGCATGCCAAGCGCATGCCATGCCCGGGTGTGGCCAAGGTCGCGGGCACGGGTGAACTCCGCCTCTGCCGCATCAAGATCGCGGAGCGCGACATGGACCCGGCCGAGCTGATAGAGGAAGCGGCCATTTTCCGGTTCGCGTGCGACCGCTTCGGTGCAGGCGGAAAGTGCTGCCTGAACTTCAATCTCATTGGGGAAGCGGGCGATGCCGACGCCTTCGGGGTCAAGGTGATCGCCCGCCTGAAAATCGCAAGGATCGACATTCAGCGTAAGCTGCACGTTCTGTGCCTGCCCGTCGGAGGAAACCGTGAATTCATCGGTGATGGAGGGCGAAGACATCTGCATAGCAGAAAGCTCCGGTTGGCTGCTGGCATAGACCAGCCCGTTGACGTCCTCGGAAAGTTGCGCCAGCGGGACAAGGCCGCGTGTTCGTCTGGCATCCGCCAGTTCAAGTCGTCCCAATAGCGGTGGGCTGGTTACGGTAAGGGATGCCATCCGTATTGTGCTACTGGTCTTCAGGGCCGTTCCGACAGGCACCTTACGGTCCAGCGGAAGGGTGATCGACACCGGGTTGGCATTGGCAGAGGGGGCGGTAGCACTTTCGTCGAGCGTCACCTGGAACCCCGGTTTCGCCGGGTCTGAATCGAACGCAGTCTCCTCGATCATCGAAGAGCTTTCCCATGGCAATTGCCGTCCCCCGGTCGCGGCATAGACGCGCCGCCG
Organism: Albidovulum sp.; assembly: GCF_049646345.1. Classification (GTDB taxonomy): domain Bacteria; phylum Pseudomonadota; class Alphaproteobacteria; order Rhodobacterales; family Rhodobacteraceae; genus Albidovulum. The sequence continues at coordinate 998 of NZ_JBARVQ010000581.1, forward strand.
AACATCCTTCATGACTGTGTTCATCGGGGCGTCCGGCGTGGTTGAAACCGCCTGGTAGAGGGCTTCGGTAAAGGGGCTGTTGGCCCCTGCGCCATCCAGCGCCACTGCACCCGGCGAGGTGGAAAATACGATCAGCGAATTGACGGGCGAGTCCTGTGCTGCAAAGCCGTTGCGGAGTTCCTGTGGAATGGCATCCAGCCCGACAATCGCCCCCCGGTCCGGGAACGGATTGTCACGGCAACTGTCGAGGATCACGACGAGCGACCGTGACCGCGCACCAGCGATGGACAGAAGGCTCGACAGCGAGACGGTTTCAAACGGCAAGTCGTAGATCGTATCAATCTCGGCATCGACGGGGATAAGGCGGTTGGAACTGCCGATCTGCACACCGTGACCGGCATAGTAGATCACGATCTCGGATCCCTTGCCGGTATCGACGATCATGCGCCTGAGGGCGGCTTCAAAACCGCGCCGGTCGAGGTTCTGGTATTCCTGCACCACGAAGCCGCTCTGCTGCAACATTCTGCTGACAAGCCGGGCATCGGAAATCGCGTTCGGCAGCGATGGCGCATGGGCATAGTCGCCATTGCCGATGACGATCGCATAGCGCCCGGTCGCGGGTTCGTCGAGATTGATGCTGAGCCCCGGAATGCCCAGCACTTCGGCTGGCCGTTCTAGCGTGGTGAACGTATCGGAGGATTGTCCGACGGCGGCTCCGCCGCCCACGATTGCCAATGCGAAGATCAGAACCGATGCGCCGGGTCTATACCTGATCATGATCAGTTCCACCCACCACCGCTGCTGCCACCGGTACCACCACCGCTGCCGCCTCCGGTGCCACCACCACCGGCACCTCCGCCGCCACCACCACCCCCATTGGGTCTGGAACCGGAAACGGGCGCCGTTGGATAGGCCGGTGTCGTCGGTGCCACCACCCTGGCCGGTTTGGCGGTATCGGCAGGCGGCGCTTCAACCGGCACAGGAAACTGAAAATACAATCGTGCAAAGGGATAGCCCCTGCTTCCACATCACAAATCTCCACTGAAATAAATTTCCAATAAGGATATCATTTTGGCGCTTTCTATCAATTTTTCTCCCCGCCCTGCGGGCAAGCGAGCCTCCTGCTCAGGCCGAGCGTAACAGAACCTTGGTTGAGGAAATCGCAGCCGCGATCTGTTGGTAATGCACCATGCGCCGGTCCGAATTTTCGGTGGAGCGAAGCAGCGCGGTCGTTGCCTCGGCGATCACGCGCTCGGCCTGTTTTGCGACTTTTGCCTCTGTCCCCGGTCGAACTGCGCGGATCGGCGGAAGAAGGGGGGCCGCGCTCTTGCCGTTCACACGCACCCGCACGCGCGGCGCGCTATTATCAAGGTTTTGCCGCACGATGGCGTCCAGATCCGCCGCCGCCTTGGCGAGTGCGGCGCGCACCGGCGCATATTCTCCGCTATCGGGCAATTCGCGCGACAGACGCCAGAAATGCAGCCTCAGGCAGTCGATGCGATACCTGCGCTCCAGCCGCTCCGGGTTGCAAGCCCCCAGCGCCTTGGACAACTCGTCACTGATCCGGTCGGTCGCGTTGCTGTTGATGAAATAATAGATGCGCGGCCTGGGGCCGCCGGACGATCCGTTTGACCTTGTGATGTCGTTGCCGCCAGCGCCAACACCGGTGTCATCGTCGTTTCCTGCTGTGCCTCCGGCGGAGCCGCCGCCGGTGCCACCGGTCGCGCCACCGCCAGTGCCAGCCGTGCCACCGGTCTGACCGCCCGTACCCGCCTGCTGCGTTTGAAGCAAGAGTGGCATTGCCGTGATGCCGTTGGTCTGTGCCAATGACGGCAGTCTTGCGGGGGCCGCAAAACTCGGGGCGATGGTTGAGGTCGCAAGCGCCGTGCAGGTCAGTCCGGCAATCATCGCCTGCACCGTTTTCGTCGTTTTCTGCGTTTTCTGTTCCATCTTCAATCCTCCTGTTCCAGCCCATACGCGGTGCGGATTGCGCGCTGCGTTCCGGGGCCAACATCCGCATCAAGCGGTCCGTCATAGAATCCGTTCCGTGCCAGTTCCGCCTGAAGCGCCTTTCTGGTGTCGCGTTTGAACATGGTCGGGCGGGTCACGAGCTGGTCGAGGACGCTGAAACTTCCGGCCCGAAGTGCCTGATAGAGAAAGGCGGCGGCGTCGGGCGGGCCCTTGCCGGGCACAAGCCCGTCATCGATCAGTGCGGCAT
>NZ_JBARVQ010000582.1:0-6653 GCF_049646345.1 Albidovulum sp.
TCACCGTTTTCCACCGGCCGCGAACTGAACGACTCCGCTGAACCCCATGCGACGCATGCGGGCGACAATGTTTTCCGGCACGGTTCCGGGGCGGAAAAGGAAGGCCCGCGCCGAGCCGGTATGGGCGATGGCGAAACCGAGTGCTCCGAACGACGCTGCAAGCCGGGCGGTCGGGTCACCCACAGGGCCGCGCAAGGCGAGGGTGCGTTCGGCCGAGGTGGAGGCGATCCCGGCCAAGGCCGCTGCATCGCCCCCGCGTGCTGCCGCCCGCCAGGGAGAGATCAGGTCGGAAACATCGGGAAAATCCATATCCCGCGGATCGGTGCGGCGATGATCGCCGTAGAACCCGCCGACGATGTCGAACCGCGGGATCGGCGGCAGGCGGCTGAGAACCTCGGCGCGGCGCGAGGCCCAGAGCAGACGCTCGGGCATGCCGAACATCAGCGGGTCGCTCGCCCCCTCGGCCATGACGCAGGCCCGTGCAAGTGCGGGGGGCGGTACATCCGCGCCCGCCAGCCGGGCCAATGCCACGAGCGAGGCGGTCGAAGCCCCTGCCCCGCCGCCCGCTGGCATATTGGCCGACAAAACAACCCGGCCCGACAGCTTCAGACTTAGCCGGTCCAGCACATCAATCGCCCGCGCCGGTGTCAGCAGCCTTTGCCCCGATCCGTGGATCGACAGACCCGGCCCCGGCAGATGCCAGGCCTCAACCGCAAGAACCGGGCAAGGCAGCGAGATCAGCACGACCGGCCCCGACGGCCCAAGCCGCCCCTGCATCAATTCCCCCAGATGCCCGGCAACCCGGACCGCGCCCTGCTTCATGCCGCCACCCAGTTCACGGTGCCGACTGACCAGCGGCCATCGCCAACAGCGTTCAGCCGGGTCAGCGACAATGGGGCTACCTCAAATCCAAGGGCAGCGGGGATCGACCCCAATGCCAGCGCCAGCGCCGCCCGCACCACCCCGGCATGGGCGACGATGGCCACGCGTCCGCCATGCGCGCGGGTCAGCACAGGCGCAATACGGGCGCAAAGATCGGCAAAGCTCTCGCCTCCCGGCGGGCAATGTGCCGCCAGTTCCTCGGGCGAGATCGGTCCAAGGTCGGGCAGATCGGCGAATGCCCGGCCCTCCCAATCGCCGAAATCCTGTTCCCAAAGCGCTGCGTCAGTCTCCGGCTCTGCCAGATCGGGCCAAAGCGCCCCTGCGGTCTGACGACAGCGCAGGGCCGGACTGACCAAGATCCGGCCGGGCCTGCCGATCTGGTCGCGCAATGCAGCGATACGGACTGCATCGGAACAATCAGCGGGAACATCGGTCCGGCCGCAGAGCCTGCCGCCATGAATCGCGGATGCATGCCGGATCAGCATCAACTCTGTCGCCCCCTCGCCCTTCACTGTCGGATTCTCCCTTTCACGCGCGGCCCGTTTCTGCTTTGTCATCGCGCCATGGGCAAGACGATACTCATCACCGGCGGGGCGCGATCCGGCAAAAGCGGCATCGCCGAGACGAAGACGCTCGGTCTTGGCCCGCGCGCCATCTATATCGCCACCGCCGAGGCGCATGACAGCGAAATGTCGGACCGCATTGCCACCCATCAGGCGCGGCGCGGGGACGAATGGGTGACCCATGCCGAGCCGCTTGACGTTGTCGGGGCGCTGAAGGCCACGGACGGACAGGGGCCACGGCTGCTTGATTGTCTGACGCTGTGGCTGTCGAACCTGATGTTTGCCGGGCGCGACTGGCAGATGGCCGGGCGCGATCTGGTCACAGCCCTGCCTTTGCAAAGTGACCCGGTGGTGATCGTCACCAACGAGGTTGGCGGCGGCATCGTGCCTGAAAACAAGCTGGCCCGGGAGTTCCGCGATGCGGCCGGGCTTCTCAATCAATGGGTGGCGGCAGAGGCGGACGAAGTCTGGCTTGCCGTCGCCGGCCTACCCCTGAAAGTGAAATGACATGAGCTTGCCGCGCCTCACCGCCCTTTCCGACATTGTCAAACTGGCCGATAGTTTGCCCGAGGCCGACAAGGCCGCCGCAGACGCGGCGCGCGCGCGGCAGAATTCGCTGACCAAGCCGCCGGGATCTCTGGGACGGCTGGAGGAACTGGCGGAGTTCATGGCGACATGGCGCGGCACCGCCCGGCCCGAGATCTGGAAGGCGCAGGCCTTGGTCTTCGCGGGCAATCACGGCATCTGCGCGCAGGGCGTGAACCCCTATCCGCAGGAAGTCACCGCGCAGATGGTCGCGAATTTCGAAAACGGCGGCGCGGCGATCAACCAGCTTTGCGCGGCGAACGGGGCCGAACTGTCGGTCTTCGCGCTGGATCTCGACCGGCCGACGGCGGACTTCACCGAAGGCCCCGCCATGTCGGAAACCGACTGCCTCGACGCGCTCTGGCAGGGCGCTTCGGCGGTCGATGAGGGCGCCGATATCCTGATCCTTGGCGAAATGGGGATCGGCAATTCGACCGTCGCTGCTGCGCTGGCGACGGCCTGTTTCGGTGGCGACGTGGCCGAGTGGACCGGGCCGGGAACAGGCTCTGACAAGGCCGGAATCGCCCGCAAGATCGACGCAATCGAACGTGGGCTGAAGCGGCATGAGGGTATCATGGGGGACGCGCCCGCGATCCTCGCCGCCCTTGGTGGGCGCGAGCAGGCAGCGATCTGCGGCGCGGTTCTGGCCGCGCGGGCGGCGCGCATTCCGGTGATCCTCGACGGCTTCATCTGCACCGCCGCTGCCGCTGTGCTTTACGCCACCGACATGCGGCTTCTGGATCATTGCCTTGTCGGCCATGCCTCGGCCGAGCCGGGTCACCGCAAGCTTTTGACCGCAATCCACAAGCGGCCGGTACTGGAGTTCGACATGCGGCTCGGCGAAGGCTCGGGCGCGGCTTTGGCGCTGGGTATCATACGGTCGGCGCTGGCCTGCCACAACGGCATGGCGACCTTTGGCGAGGCGGGGGTGTCGGAGGCATGAGCCCCGCGCGCTCAGATGAGGTCCGGCTGGCCTTCATGCTGCTGTCGCGTCTGCCCGCTGGACGGATCGACGGTGAGCCGCCTTCCATGGCAGCCTCGTCCTGGGCATGGCCCCTCGTCGGTCTCGCGATCGGGCTGATTGCCGCCCTTGCCTGTGGCCTCGGTCTCTGGATCGGCCTGCCCCCCCTGATGGCGGCGCTTCTGGCGCTCGCCGCAGGCGTATTGGCCACGGGCGCGATGCATGAGGACGGGCTCGCGGACCTTGCCGATGGGTTCGGCGGTGGGGGTGACCGGGACCGCAAGCTTGAGATCATGCGCGACAGCAGGATCGGCTCTTACGGTGTCGTCGCCCTGATCCTCGCTCTGGCTTTCCGCGTCACGGGCATCGCGACGCTGGCCGAGGCCGGTTCGGCCATGGCCGCGCTGATTGGCATTGCAGCGGCAAGCCGGGCGATGCTGCCTGCTGCGCTTCTTCTGATGCCTGCCGCGCGCAGCGATGGTCTGGGCAAATCGGCGGCGGGTGACGATCCGACGCCTGCCATGATCGCCGGAGGGATCGGGTTTCTCTGCCTCCTGCCGCTCGGGCCTGGCACTGCGATCCTCACCGGTTTCGCGATGGTCCTCACCGCCCTGATCCTTGCCGGCATCGCGATGCGCCAGATCGGCGGCCAGACCGGCGACGTCATGGGCGCGATGCAGCAGATGGCCGAGATTGCGGGTTGGGCGGTTCTGGCCGCAATGGTTTGATCAAACGGGTGACAATATTGGCTAACGTCTCTCATTTATCCGCTTCCAATTTGATCAAATTTGCGGGATAAGAGCGCGTCATCAGGAGTGACGCCATGGCCCGCAAACCCGCCCTTATCGCCGGAATCGACAAGACCCGCCTGAAAGCCGTTGCCAAACGCGAGGCGGAGGCTTTCTCCGCCGCCCGGCCGAAGACGAAAGCTGCGCTTGATACGGGCGCGGGCAGCTATCTCGATCAGGTGCCGATGCACTGGATGAAGGATTGGCCAATGCCCTTCCCAATGCTGGTGGCCAAGGCGGAAGGGGCACGGCTGACCGATATCGACGGGCATGAGGTCGATGATTTCTGCCTCGGCGATACCGGGTCGATGTTCGGTCATTCACCCGCGCCCGTCGCCAAAGCGATCCGCAAACAGGCGCGGAACGGGCTGACCTATATGCTGCCGACCGAGGCAGCGTTGGAGGCAGGCCGCCTCCTGACCAAGCGTTTTGGCGACTTCAAATGGCAGATCGCGACGACCGCGACCGATGCCAACCGCTTCGCGATCCGCGTCGCCCGCGCAGTGACCGGCAAGCCCAAGGTGCTCGTGTTCAACGGCTGCTATCATGGCACCGTCGATGACGCGATGGTCGAACTGGCGAACGGTCAGACCATCACCCGCCCCGGCCTGACCGGGCAGGTCACCGATCTGACCACACTCGCTGCCTGCGCGGAGTTCAACGACCTTGCCAGTGTCGAGGCGGCACTGAAGACCGGAGAGATCGCCGCGATCCTGACCGAGCCGGTGATGACCAATTCCTGCATGGTGCTGCCCGAACCGGGCTTCCATGACGGTCTGCGCAAGCTTGCGACAACGTATGGCGCACTGCTGATCATCGATGAAACCCATACGATTTCCTCGGGCCTTGGCGGCTATACCGGTGTTCACGGGCTGAACCCCGATATCTTCGTCGTCGGCAAATGCGTGGCGGGCGGGATGCCGACCGCCGTCTGGGGCCTCAGGCCCAAAGTCGCCAGGGACTACATCCACTACAATGCCGGGCGCGCCCCGGGACATTCCGGAATGGGCACGACACTTTCAGCGAACCCGATGCAGTTCGCGTGCCTGACCGCCACCCTCTCGCATGTGATGACGGCCAAGGCCTATGCCCGCATGGAAACGGGCGCTGAAAGGCTCTGTTCCGGCCTGAAACGGGTGATCGAAGCGCATGGCGCACCCTGGCATGTGGTCCGCGTTGGCGCCCGCGTCGAATTCATCTGCGCCCCCGGCCCGCTAAGGAACGGCACCGAAGCCGGTCTGGCCCATATGCCCGAGGTCGAGGCGACCCTACACACATCCCTGCTCAATCGCGGTTGCCTGATCGCGCCCTTTCACAACATGATGCTGGTCAGCCCGGCGACCAAGAACCGACAGATCGACCGCCTCATCGCCGCTTTTGACGACATCCTGACCGAGCTTTTTGCCTGAGGACCATCATGACCAATCCCTGCCCCTCGGGCGCGACACTTGCCGAGGCCGAAGACTTTCTGGCCGCCCATCCGGAGATTGAAGCCGTGGATATCGTGCTGCACGATTCCAATGGCATCGGACGTGGCAAGATCATCCGGCGACACGAACTCCTGTCGCTCTACAAATCCGGGCGGCATATGCCGATTTCGATCCTTGGCCTTGATATCTGCGGCGAGGATGTGGATGAAACCGGCCTCATCTGGGATCAGGGCGACGGCGATCTGCGCGCCTGGCCCATTCCCGGCACGTTGAAGGCCCTGCACAACACCACCCCGCCACGCGCCGAAGTGCTGATGTCGCTTTACGAGCTTGATGGACAGCCTATGACCTCGGACCCCCGCCACGCGCTGCAACGTCAGGTCGACGCTTTCGCGAAACGGGGCCTCAAACCCGCCGGGGCGTTCGAACTGGAGTTCTTCCTGCTCGCCAGGGATCGCGGCCTCGACGGCAAGGTCCGCCCCGCCGCCGATGTCCTTGACGGTCGCGACAGCCACAAGACCGAGGTCTATTCCGTCGATCACCTTCACGGGATGCTGCCCCTCTTCTCCGACATCTATGCCGGGGCCGAAAAGGCCGGGATCAAGGCGGAAACCATGATCTCGGAATACGCGCCCGGCCAGTACGAGCTGACGCTGCATTACCGCGAGGATGTGATGCAGGCGGCTGACGACCTGATGCGGCTGAAGCGCATTGTCCGGGCGCAGGCCCGCGCGCGTGGGGTTGTCGCCTGTTTCATGGCCAAGCCGATTGCCGACTACGCAGGCTCAGGCATGCATTTCCACGTCTCGCTGATGAACGACAAGGGCGAAAATGTCTTTGCCGAAAAGCCCGGTGCAGGCTGGACAGACACGCTTCTGCACGCGCTCGGCGGGCTGCGCGCGACGATGGGCGAGGCGATGCTGGTCTTCGCGCCGCATCTGAATTCCTGGCGCCGGTTTGCCAATCAAAGCTATGCGCCGGTCTCCACCAGCTGGGGCGTCAACAACCGCTCGGTTGCCTTGCGTGTGCCCGCGGGCGACGTCAAGGCGCGGCGGATCGAACACCGCCCCTCAGGTGTCGATGCCAACCCCTATCTGGTGGCGGCGACGGTGCTGGCGGGCATCCTGCACGGGATCGACCATAAGATCGACCCGGGACCGGAGACCACCGGAAACGGCTATGCCGAAGACCCGGACGGCCCGGCGATTCCGCGCGACTGGAAGTCGGCGATCGAGGCGGCGCAGGGTTCGGACTTCCTGAAATCGGCCTTGGGCGAAGATATGCACCGCACCTTCACCGCCGTGAAAGCCGCCGAATATGCCCGCGTGGCCCGCACGATTTCCGAGGTGGATTACGACCTTTACCTGCACACGGTTTGACGCGAATTCCGGGCGGACTGACATCGCCGACTCCGCGCTCATATACCCGTTTATCACTGCTGACG
>NZ_JBARVQ010000583.1:0-12609 GCF_049646345.1 Albidovulum sp.
GCCAATGCCGGTTTCAGAAGGTTCGCGGCGTCGCCAGTGCCCGCCGCCCCGCCCGCGCCGATCAGGGTATGCGCCTCGTCGATGAAAAGGATGATCGGCCTGTCCGACGACTGGACCTCATCGATCACGGTTTTCAACCGCTTCTCGAACTCGCCCTTGACCGAGGCCCCCGCCTGCATCAGCCCGACATCGAGCATGTGCAACTCCACCGCGCGCAACTGCGGTGGCACATCGCCCCGCGCCAGACGCAGGGCAAAGCCCTCCACAACAGCGGTCTTTCCCACCCCGGCCTCGCCGGTCAGGATCGGGTTGTTCTGCCGCCGCCGCATCAGGATGTCGATGATCTGGCGGATCTCCATGTCGCGGCCGACAACCGGATCGATCTTGCCCGCCTTGGCGCGTTCGGTCAGGTTCGTCGCATACTGGTCCAGTGCCGATTGCCCGCCGGGCCGCGCCTTGGGCGTGTCGTCCTTCGTGGGCGCCGCCGTTGCCTCGACCGACTCCAACAACAGGTCCGACAACTGCCCCGCCATCGCGTCCGGGTCGATCTTGTCGAATTCCAGACTGATCTTGTAAAGCAGCCCTTCCAACACCGGCGTCTTCAAGGCACCGAGCAGCAGGTAGGCTGACCGCACCGTGTCGTCGCCAAACTCCAGCGATCCGAAGGTCCAGCCCTCCTGAATGGCGCGGAAGATGTGGTCGGAAAACTCCTCGACCGAGCCCGCGCCGTGGGGAAGTGCGTCGACCGCGCGGGCAATGTCGCCCTCCAACCGCGCCTCATCCACGCCCGCAGATTGCAGCAATATCTCAAAATCCGACCGCGACGACCGTGCCAGTTCGGCGATGAAATGGACAAGCTCCACATAGGGGTTTCCACGTGCCTTTGCAGCCTGCGCCGCAGCCGAAAACGCCTTCAGGCACAAAGGGTTGAGCTTACCCACAAGCTCCTTTCGCTTGATCGTCTCGGGCGAACCGCGTTGGGCCATAATCTCTGCCCCCAATTGGTCGAATGAATGATCTGACTTGGTCGAACGGAAAAAAAACAGGTACGCTAACCCGCAGTCAGTCTAAGCTGGAATCGCTTTTTAGGCGACCATTTTGCACAAACCGCAGCCTCGCGGTCATTCGGGGGCGTAAGATGATTGATGCGATGCCCGGCGATATTTTCAGCCGGGGGCAGGTTCTGAACAACACTTACGAGATTGAGGGCGTCCTCGGTCGCGGCGGGACGGGTGAGGTTTACCGCGCGATCAACCAGATCACCGGGCGGACGGTCGCGATCAAAGCGCTGAACAGCCAGTTTTCCGGCAATGACGACTATATCGACCTGATGAAGCGCGAGGAGCAGATGCGCGATATCCGCGACGATGCGGTCGTGCGCTACACCGAATGTTCGCGCTCGGATCAGGGGCATGTGTTTCTGGTCATGGACTATATCGACGGGCCGTCGCTGAACGAGGAAATGGCAGCGCGGCGGATGGAGCCGCGCGAACTTCTGATCGTCGCGCATCGGGTGGCAATGGGACTGCGCGCGGCGCATCGGAATGGCATCGTGCACCGTGACCTGTCGCCCGACAACGTGATCCTCAAGGCTGGCAGCGCGGAACAGGCGATGATCATCGATTTCGGCATCGCCAAGGATACCGGCGCCGGGGCGCGGACCATCGTCGGCAACGATTTCGCCGGCAAATACGAATATGCCGCCCCCGAACAGGTTGAGGGCAGGGCCGAGAAACGGTCGGATTTCTACGCCCTCGGCGCGCTCTTGCTGGCGGCGTTTCGCGGTGAGATCCCCTTTGCAGGCGCAACGCCCGGCGAAATGGTGCGGCGCAAGCAGCAGCCGCTTGATACTTCCGATGTGCAGGAACCCCTGAAGCGCCTGATCGACTGGCTGTCGGCACCCGACATCGCGCAGCGTCCCGCCTCAGCCGATGAGATTGTCGCGCACCTCGACGCCATGCTTGCCCCAAAAGGGCGCGCGGCGCGGCCGACCGGGGCAGACGGGCCGACGGCAGGACGCCGGATGGGGTGGCTGCTTCTGCCGGTTCTGCTGATTGCGGCGACAGTGGCCTATTTCGGGGGTGTCGCCGACTGGATCTGGCCACCAGACCTGCCCGTCGCCGCCCCCTACCGGTTCGAGGCGCGCGGCGGATCGGACGGGGCGGCGCTGACCGGCAACGCCCCCGATGCTGAAACTGCCACAATGCTGGCCGAGGCCTTCGCGGCGCGGGCCGGTGCGCGCCCGGTACCGAAGGCGTTGACGCTGGCGCAGGGTGTTCCGTCCCATATCTGGCCCGGCGCAGTTGCCGACCTTATGGACAAGAGCGACGGGTTGGAGGACTGGCGCATCGATGTCTCGGGACTGGATGCGCGGGTCGAGGGGCTGGCCGCCAACAGCGCGGCCCGGCGCGCGACCGAGGACCGGTTGCAGGACTGGGCCCGCGCCGCTGGCTTCACCCTGACCACAGCGATCAGCGCCGGGCCGAGAGTATTAACGGTGACAGCCGTTTCGGCGATGCTGGACAAGGTCGCAGATTGTGGCCCCCTCGCGCAAAACACGACGGGCGACACCTATGCACTTGGCGATTCGATCACGGTGACGGGCTCGGTCGCGCAGCCCGCGACGAAAGACGTGATCCATTCCCGGCTGGCAGATGCCGTAGGCGACCGCAACGTGAGGATCGAGACGACCGAACTCAACCCCGATATCTGTACCGTCCGGCAGGTCCTGCCCGATCTGCCGCAGGCTGGTTTGTCGATCTGGCTGGGCGAGGGCGAAACCGGGACCGCGAACCTTTCGGGTTCCTATCACGTCGATGACAACCCCATCGTCGAGGTTCACCTTCCCGCTGATGTGACCGAAGGATCGCTCTGGGTCGTGGTCGTCGACAATACCGGCAAGGTCTTTAACCTGCTGCCGAACATCAATTTTGAGGAACAAAGGATCGATCGGCTTGGCATCGTCGAAAACGGCATCCGCCGCATTCGCGTCCTTCATTCGATTGATGCGTTCAGGGCTGACCAACGCCTGATGGCGATGAAGATCTCACCCACCGATTTCGGCAAGAGCGAGGTTGTGGCGATCCTGTCGCGGGAAAACCTTTTCGACATCCGCAGGCCGCGCGACGAATCCATCGCCTCTTTCACCGAGGCACTGGCCGAAATTCAGGCGGACAGTCCGGAAAACATTACCTCTGTGGCTGCCAGACTACTGGATTCCGGACCTTGACGCACGGTCAAAAGGGGCGAACACTCTGGGCATTGATCTGTGTTTGTACTCTTAAAGTTGTTTTGAAAGGTACGGGACATGAGGAACCTGGAAGCGTTCCTCACCCCGGTGGATACTACGAATCCCTCTGGGGTTGAGTTACGCAATGACGCCCGATTTCATGCGATCGAACGGCTCCTTGAGCCCGCCTCGCGACGCTACAGACTTGAGGATCTGAAATCCGGCGGGACCGGTTCGGTCACGCTGGATTGGGATGGTCTGATCGCCGATGCGGAAGAGCTGGCCGCCACAGGGCGGGATCTGCGTCTGCTGGTGATCGTCGCGCGGGCGGCGGCGAATGAGGCTGGCTTTGCCGGGCTGGCCGCCGGGCTGACGCTGCTGGCAGAGACGGTTGCGAGGAACTGGGACGACCTGCATCCGGTGCTGCGCGACGGCGGCACGCGGCGTGAGGCGGCGACGCGCCGGATCAACGCGCTCTACCAGATCGAGAACGACGATGCCGGCATTCTGGGCGACTTGCAGTTCACCATCGTGATGACTCCGCGCGGTATCGGCCCGGTATCGGGTGCCGACCTTGCCGCCGGAATGGTCAGCCGCAACACGGTTCTGAACGAGGCGCCCTCGGGCCTTGGTGACAAGGAGCGCGCAGCACTGGTGGCCGAGCATGAGGCGCGGGTGGCCCGCGTCCGCACCGCCTGCCGGGCGACGGCGGCCGAGCGGCCCGAGGACTTGCAGGCGTTGGCCAATGACGTCGCCGCGGCGCGGGAGGCGCTGACCGGACTGGAGACGGCGCTGAACGTGCAGGTCGCGGACAATGGCGTGGGGGTCGGCTTCAAGGCCCTCGCGACCTTCCTTGACCGTATCGCCGCCACCGTCGCCGCCGCGCAGGAGGAGGATGACAATGCATCCGAAGAAACCACGATGACCCCGGCCCCGTCCGAACAGGCGAATGGCAAAGCGTCCGAAGCCGCCACCGCGCCACAGGCCGCCATGCCCGGCCAGATTGATTCGCGCCGCGATGTCGAACGCGCGCTGGATCAGATCATCGACTTCTACGAACGCACCGAACCTTCGTCCCCCATCCCGCATCTGGCCAAGCGGATGCGCAAGATGGTGCCCATGAACTTCGTCGAATTGATGGAAGAAATCGCGCCCGCCGGAATGAAGGAATTCCGCAATGTGGCGGGCGTTTTTGATGAGAAATCGAAATAAGGAGAAGCGGACAGATGAGCGAGAGCAAAGCCAAGGTGATCGAACGCAACCGCGCTCCGCGTGTGCAGATCGCCTATGATGTCGAACATTACGGCAGCCCGACGACGATCGAACTGCCCTTTGTCATGGGCGTGATGGCGGACCTTGCCGGTGCGTCGGAAACCCGCGAGGCGCAGAAATCCCCAGCGGAACGGAGTTTTGTCGAGGTCGATGCGGGGCGCTTTCCGAAATTCATGGAGGCCCTCAGCCCCCGCGTGAAGGCGCGCGTGCCCAACAAACTGCCTGCCGGGGAAGGCGCTGAGGCCGATGAAGAGATGTTCGTCGATCTCAGCTTCAACTCGATGGGTGATTTCGCCCCCGACAAGGTCGCCGAACAGGTCCCCGCGCTGTCGGAACTTCTGAAGATGCGCCGCCAGCTTGAGGAACTCCTGTCCTACATGGACGGCAAGGTGAATGCCGAAAAGCGCATCGCCCAGCTTCTGACCAACGAACCCCTGCTCGCGCAGGTCGCCGAAGAGGCGATGAAATCCGGCAAGGCGGAGGAATAAGTCATGGCCGAGACCAAGAAAGACACCGCCGTCGCCGAGGCCGAAGCCCTCGATCTGGAGGAATTCAGCGACCTTCTGGAAAAGGATTTCCGGGTCAAGGAAGACGACAGCGCCAAGCTGCAGAAGCTGGTGCAGAACCTCGCCGTTGCCGCAAAGGAAAAGGCGGGCACCGCGACCATATCGGGCAATGCCGTCAAGTCGATCAAATCGCTGATCGCCGGGATCGACAGTCTGCTGACGACCCAGATGAACGAGATCCTGCACGCTCCCGAGGTGCGGCAGATCGAGGGGACATGGCGCGGGCTGCACTACCTTTGCAACAACACCGAGACCGACCAGAAGCTGAAGATAAGGGTGATGAACATCACCAAGGACCAGCTTGCCGATCAGTTGGAGGATTTCGAAGGCCAGATGTGGGACCAGTCCCCGGCCTTCAAGAAGCTCTACACCGAGGAATATTCAATGTTCGGCGGCGAGCCCTATGGCTGCCTGATCGGCGCCTACGAGTTCTCGCACCATCCCCGCGATGTCGGGCTTCTGCGCAACCTCTCTGGCGTCTGCGCCAGCGCCCATGCGCCCTTCATCGCGGCTGCAGCACCGCAGCTGTTCCGCATGGAAAGCTGGCAGGAACTGCCGAACCCGCAGGACCTGCAACAGATCGTATCATCACCCGATTATGCATCCTGGCAATCGCTGCGAGAAAGCGAGGACAGCCGCTATATCGGCCTGACCATGCCGCGCGTTCTGGCGCGTCTGCCTTACGGCGCCGCGACAGTGCCGGTGAAGGGCTTCGCCTTCGAAGAAGAACTTGACGGCAAGCATGACCATTATGTCTGGATGAACGCCGCCTTCGCCATGGGCGTGAACATCAACCGCAGCCACAAGCTTTTCGGCTGGGGCACGCAGATCAGGGGGGTCGAGTCGGGCGGAACGGTGATCAACCTGCCGGTTCATAGCTTCCCGACCGATGATGGCAGTGTGGCGATGAAATGCCCGACCGAGATCGCCATCGACGACCGGCGCGAGGCGGAGCTGGCGAAACTCGGCATGATGCCGATCCTGCACCGCAAGAACACCGATGTCGCGGCCTTCATCGGCGCGCATTCGCTGCAGGACGATGAGACGCGGGCAGGCAAGCTGGTCGATCCCGACGCGCAGGCCAATGAACGGCTCAGTGCGAACCTGCCCTACCTTTTCCCGGTCAGCCGCTTCGCCCACTACCTGAAGGCCATCGCGCGCGACAAGATCGGCACGTTCAAGGAACGCGCCGACATGCAGGTCTGGCTGTCGGAATGGATCAACCGCTACGTGCTGGCCAACACCGCGATGGCTGATGACAAGCAGAAGGCCAAGCGCCCGCTGGCCGCCGCCGAAGTCCAGGTGGACAGCGTCGAGGGGCGGCCGGGTTACTACAACGCACGTTTCTATCTGCGCCCGCACTACCAGTTGGAGGGCATCAACGCGAGCCTCAGGCTCGTGTCGGAACTGCCGTCCGTCAAGGGATCCTGACGAACGTCACCGCGCCTGCGGAACCCGTCGGACAATGAAACGGATCATACAAGCTGAAAGGACCAAACAATGGCATTCACAGGGTATCTGAAAGTTCCTGACATCGACGGCGAATCCAAGCGCGCCGATCATGAAGGCGAGATTGATGTCTACGGCGTGCATTGGCGTGTCGCGCAATCCAGCTCGGCATCGACCGGCAGCGGGCGGACGCGCGGTCGCGCTCAGGTGTCGGACTTCACTTGCATGAAATGGTACGACGCATCTTCGCCCTATATCGCGCTTGCTTGCATGCAGGGTAGGGCCTTCGACGAGATTGTATTCATGGCCCGCAAGGATTCCGGAGACGCGCATCTCGACTACCTGACCGTCACCATGACGAACTGCATCGTCACAACCTACGAAATGGCGCAGGCGCAGGGTGAGTCCGACACCGACGACATGATCAACGAAACGCTGAGCATCTCCTGCGAGAAGATCAACGTGAAATACGTCGTGCAGGCAGACGACCATTCCGCGGGCGACGAGCACGAGGTCGAATACGATATCGTTGCGGGCGCCTGACGGCAGCATGGGAAACAACCAATGACAAGGCGCGCCCATGTCTGACACGGCCATACCCCTGCAATCGCGGCGCGAAGCCGTGCAGCCGAGCCTTTGGGACCGGCTGGTCGATGATTTGCCGGGGCTGGTTGCCGAATCAGACCGGCGGCGGACAGATCTGGAAAATGAGATCGGGGCGGACCGCGTGGCCCGCCTCGTCTCGGGCGGGCGGCGGGCACTGGAACGCGAGGCCTCGCTTGATCAGGAGGAACGGCGGCTGGCGCATGTCTTCCTGACCCAGATCGAACGACGGGCGGCCCTGGAGGAACGCGGCATCGTCGTGACGCCTTCGGTCCTCCGCGAAGCGGTGCGCCGCGATATCGAGGCGCTTTTCAACATCGAACGCCTTCAGGCCCGCCACCTGCTGGGTGATGCCGAACGCGGGCACGCGGAGGACCCCGAGGAGCTTCTGGCCGGTTTTCCCTATGTCCGCCGTTCGGTCCTGAACTATGGCGTGCCGTCCTTCTCCGGCCGCCGCGCGCGCGATTTCGACCCTGACGCGCTGGCCAAGGAGTTGAAGGAGATCGTCGCCGTCTATGAACCGCGCCTGAAGCGCGACACGATCAGGGTCAAGGTCGCAACCGGCGACAGGACCGGTCTTCGGATCGAGATCGAGGGTGTACTGCTCATGTCGCCCGTGCCGGAACGACTGAAGCTTTCGACCACGATCGACCTCGACAATGGCAGCGCGGTCACCGCGCTCGGGGAGGTGTGATGGATCGCAACTTCCTTGCCTATTACGAAGCCGAGCTGGGGCATATCCGCGACCTCGCCACCGAATTCGCCGCGATGCACCCCGAGGTGGCGCGCAACCTCTCGATCGATGTCGCCCCCTGCCCCGACCCCTATGTTGAGCGGCTGCTGGAAGGCGTTGCCTATCTCGCTGCCCGCACGCGGCTGAAGGTCGATGCCGAAAGCACGCGGTTCGTGCGCAACCTGCTTGATGCGCTCTATCCCGATCTTGTCGGTCCGGCACCTGCTGTCACGACGGCGGTGCTGCATCCCGGCCCGCAGGTCCAGACGATGATCGACGGCCACACGGTTCCGCGCGGCACCCGCATGGCGTCCGCCTTTCGCGAAGGGTTGACGACGCGCGCGACCTATACGACGGCGCAGGATGTGACGCTCTGGCCCGTCGCGCTCAATAGCGTTGAGTACCTGACTGACCGCGGGGCACTGAAAGCCGCAGGCGTGCCGGACGGACGGGCCGAGGCTGGCTTGCGCCTGACGCTGCAACGCGCGGGGCCGGGCGCGCTGTCCGAACTCAGCCTCGACCTGCTGGACCTTTCCTTTGCCCTCAGCCCGCGCGCGGGCGCGATCTTTGACGGGGTCTTCGGCGCGGCGGGGGACGTTCTGGCGCGGTCGTCGCAAAAGGGCGCCACCTGGCGCAAGGCGACCGGCCCCGCGATGGTGGGGATCGGCGATGGTGAGGCGCTGTTGCCCCGCGTCCGGCCTGCCTTCGAGGGCTACCGGCTGATGCGGGAATACTTCCTGATGCCGGAACGGTTCCACTATCTGCGCCTTTCGGGCCTGAACCCGGCGATCCAAGATTGCGGTGCAGGCAAGCTGGAAATCCTGATCCTGCTGAACCGCCCGCAACCTGCATTGTCGGCCGTCACGGCGCGCGACTTCAAGCTGTTCGCGACGCCGCTGATCAACCTCTTCGAAAAGGAATGCAATGTGGTCGAACTCGACGGCCACGCGAGCGCCCATGTCGTCCATGCCGACCGCACCCGCCCGCGCGATTTCGAGATCTTCCGCCTGATCCGGGTCGAGGATGCCGACAGCGACGGCCCCGACGCCGCATTGCAGGAACTCTACGCCGCCGACCAGATGCGCGGCGCGGGGCTTGTCTACACCACCGAACGCCGCACCCGCAGACCGGGGGAAGATGAGATCCGGCGCGGCCAGACGCGCACCTCCTATACCGGCGATGACCTGTTCATTTCGGTGGCGCGGCCCGCCGGGGCGCGGGTATCGCGCGCGATCAGACGGCTCGACATCCGCGCGCTTTGCAGCAATCGCGACCTGCCGATCCTTGACGACAGTCCCAAGCTGACGCTGGAAACCGGCGACCCGGTCGGGCGGGTGGAGCTTCTGGGGGCCATGCGCCGCCCGCGCGGATCTCTGGTCGCGACACTGCCGAAACTCGCCAAGGGCGGCGAGGCGCAGCTGGACGATCTGGCATGGCGGCTTATCGCGCAGTTGTCGCTGAACCACCTGTCGCTGGCCGAAGAGAGCCGCGATGCCGAACCCCTGCGCGCGATGCTTGACCTCTATGCCGACCGGGGCGACCCGGAGCTTGCCCGCCATGCGCGGTCGATCACCCGCGTGACGTCCCGTCCCCTGATCGAACGCCTGGGCATTCCGGGCCCGGTCTGTTTCGGCAAGGGCGTCGAGATCACGCTCCATGTCGATGAAACCGTGCTGACAGGGGCAGCCACGCTCCTGCTCTCAGCCCTTCTCAACCAGCTTTTCGCCCGCCATGCGGGCGTCAATTCCTTTGTCCGCACGAAAACGCGGGCCCTGCAGTCACAAGAGGAGGTGACATGGCCGATGTCGCCGGGCAACCGCGCCCTGATCTGACCGGCGCGCTGCCCGATCCTGAACGGATGGGCTTTTTCGAACTGCTGCGGCGGCTCGAAACCGGCGACCTGCGCTTTGGCCGGACCGGCGGGCCGGACAAGGAACCGGCGCGGCTCGGCCAGAAGGTGCGGCTGTCGGTGGCGACGGGCGACGTGGCGGGGTTCAGCCCCGGCGATGCAGAGCGCCCGGCAAAGGTCGATGTGGAGGTGCTGGGGCTTCTCGGTCCCGAAGGGGCGATGCCGCTGCATCTCAGCCGCTGGGTCCTCTCGCGCCTTTCTGACCGCTGGTTCGCGGGCAATGCCGATACCGCGACGGCCGACACGACCTTCCTCGATTTCTGCAACATGCTTCAGCACCGGATGCTGGCGCTTTACTGGCGGGCTTGGGGCGATGCCCGGCCCGAAGTGCAGGCCGAACATGGCGAAGGCGGGCGCGGGCAGGCGATGCAGGCGGCGCTGGCCGGGATCGGCCTGCCGGGAATGGGTTCACGGGACGCCGCCCTGAAGCTGCGCCATGCGACCTCGCTCGGCAGCGATGTGCACGGGCCAGAGCGGCTGACCCGGCTTGTCACCGATCTCTTGGTCATGCCGGTCAGGCTGGTCGAATTCACCGGTCACTGGATGGAGATCCCGACGCATTTGCAGACCCGCATCGGGCATTCCCATGCAGTCCTTGGCCAAAGCGCCGTCACCGGGCGGCGCAGCTTTCAGCGGCAGGACCGCGCCGAGTTGCGCATCGGGCCGCTGGCGCTGCCCGACTACTGCCGCCTGCTGGACGACAGCGACCTTCGCGCGCGTCTCCGCCATGCGATCCGTTTCGCGATGGGGCGTGAGATCGACTTTGACCTGCGTCTGGTTCTTGCGCGGGATGAGGT
This sequence comes from Albidovulum sp., assembly GCF_049646345.1. Classification (GTDB taxonomy): domain Bacteria; phylum Pseudomonadota; class Alphaproteobacteria; order Rhodobacterales; family Rhodobacteraceae; genus Albidovulum. The sequence continues at coordinate 10,559 of NZ_JBARVQ010000583.1, forward strand.
GCCCGATCCAAGAATCGGCGCCTGCCAGTTGGGCCGCACCGCTTGGGTGGCCCCGACCCGTGCCACGGATGCCGATGACCTGCGCCTGACCCGTTTCACCGATCCCGCGCAGGAGGCAGCATGACCCTTCGCCTGATCGTCGAACATTCGCTCCACCCCCAGCCCCGGCCCGAGATGCGCCATATCAGTGGGGAACTCAGCATCGGGCGGGGGGCGGATTGCGACTGGCCGATCGACGATCCGGACATGTTCGTCTCGCGCCGCCACTGCGTGATTTCCGAGGATGGCGACACCTATACCGTCACGGATGCGAGCCGGGGCGGGCTGTTCATCGACGGGGCCGACACACCGCTTGGCGCGGGCAATTCCGTGGCGCTGACGCCGGGAATGCGGCTGCGCATGGGTGACGTGGTGATCCGGGTGGAGATGGGGCCGACGCCATCGCCGGAGAAGGTCGCGCCTAAACCTGCGACGGCCTCCGATTTCGATGCCGACGACTTCTTCGCCCGCCGCGACGCCCCCGAACCTACGCCGCCCCGGCCCGGGACATTGCCCGAGCCGTTCGAAGGCAAGCCTGCCACGCCTCACCGCCCTGAAAAGGCGACACAGCGGGTCGAATTCGACGGCCCGTTCACGCTCGACCCGCTGCCTGCGCATGGGCCCGAGTCGACAAAGCCCGCGGACACAGCAGGCGGTTTCAGTTTCAACGACTTCTTTGACGAGGCTGAGTCTGCGCGGCCTGAACCAGAACAGCAACGGCCCGCATCTGCACCGAAAGCGCCGCAGACATCCCGGCCGGACGTTCCGCAACCCGCCCCGGACGCCGACGAAAGGGCGTTTCATGCCGCGCTGTTCCGGGGGCTCGGGCTCGACCCGAAACGCCTTCAGGCCGAGGGGACGGAGGAAGAGATGGAGGCGCTTGGTCGCCGCTACCGGCTTCTGGTCGAAGGGCTCGTCCACCTGCTCCGCACCCGGAGCAAGGAAAAGGGCAGCGTGCGCGTGGCGCAGACGGTGATCGGCAGCGCCGATGTCAATCCGCTGAAGTTCCTTGCGACGACCGATGATGCGCTGACCGCACTGATCGCGCCAAAGGGCGCGGGCTACCTGCCGCCTGAAGAGGCTATCAACGGTGCGTTCCGTGATCTCTCGGATCACCAGCTGAGAACCTGGACCGCCGTGCAGTCTGCGCTCCGCCGCATGATCGACCGCTTCGACCCGGCCGAGATCGAACGCGAGGCCGAAGCCGAAGGCCTGATGAAGGCGCTTTTGTCGGGCGGGCGCAGTGCGCGGCTCTGGCAGCTTTACACCGACCGATATCGCGACATCGCGCGCGCTGCCGAGGACCGGTTTCTGGGCGAAGTCGGATCGGATTTTCGCGACGCATATGAAGGCATGAGGAGGACCGGAGATGATTGACAGACGCACAGTTCTGCTTGGCCCGGCGGCACTTGGGCTGATTGCGGCCTGCACCCCCGCCGCTGGTTCCGCGACGTTGATGGCCACCGGCAGTGCGGGGATGAATCCCGGTCCCGACGGGTCGGACCGGCCGCTGACGCTGCATATCGTGCAGATGAAGGGGACGGGGGCCTTCGACAGTGCCGATTTCTTCGCCCTGCAGAACCCCCCAGGCGCCTTGGGCGGTGACCTCGTGAAGGCCGACCAGATGGTGCTGACCGCAGGCGCGGGCGCTACGAAGACAATCGCCCTCGACCCCGCGACGACGGCGATCGGCGTGATCGCGGGCTTCCGCAACCCGGCGGGCAAGGCGTTCCGGGCGAAAAGCGCGGTCTCGCCCACCGCCAAAGTCAGCTTCGCGGTCGAGGTCGGATCGGGCGGCATCGTGCTGCGCCCAGCGTGACGCGGCAAGTCAGGGGAACGGAATGACGGATGTGAACAAGGTTGTCTGGTCCGAGGGGCTGTTCCTCAGAACCCAGCACTTCCAACAGCAGGACCGCTATGCCGAGGCGCTGATGCGGGCGGGCTTGCGGGCCGGGCACCTGCAGGGCTGGGGCTTCTCGGCGCTGGAGATCGACCGTGCCGCACTCGATGCC
>NZ_JBARVQ010000584.1:0-4589 GCF_049646345.1 Albidovulum sp.
GGAAACGGCAGGTATGAAACAGCGACTTTTTCTAGCCTTGGGCGTCTTCGTGCTGCTCGGCTTCACATTCCTGGCCGGAATTGCCGCCGAATACGTTGTGAAACCAACGGACTTCGCCCGGCGTGCCGTACACAAACTCCGCCCAAAAGAACCTGATGCTCCCGTCGTGTCGTCGGTCGAAAGCACTTTTCTGATGTTTCGAGCGGAGACCGCCAAACTACCAATAACGCGCTATGCCCGCGGCGGCGGACTGACTGTACTCGACGGTTCGGTCGTCGCGATGACCGTCGACGGGAAGCTCTACATTGCTTCGGACGCGAATACGATCCGGCCATTGTCGATCGAAACGCCCGACTACAATTTCGGTGCTTACAAGGCGTTTTCGGAGGAACCAGCAAACAGTGACTATTCCTATGCATTTTGGGGATACCGTTACGCGGACGTGCTGGCGTATCGGTTCGGAGACCAAACAAGGTTGGCGATTTCGTTCACGCGTTTCGACCCCAAAGCTGTCTGTTACCGGACTGTCGTGTCGACGCTTGACATCCCGGAGACAGCTGAGGCGCTCGCGCAGATGCACGCGGATCCCGGCGAGTGGACGACTCTTCTGGAGACCCAACCCTGCCTACCTCTGAAGAAGAATCACGATGCCATCGAGGCTCACATGGGCGGTGGACGGTTTGCCTATGACGGCAATGGCGTTCTCTACATGACGAGCGGTGACTATCACTTTGACGGAATTTACTACGAGGGAGCGCCAGTCGCACAGGACCCGGCCTTCGACTATGGTAAGGTGATCGCGATCGATCTTACCACAGGCAGCTACCGTCAGATCACGCGGGGACACCGCAATATGCAGGGCATTGCGATTGATAAGCTGTGCCGCGTGTGGACAGTTGAGCATGGTATGCGAGGTGGCGACGAGCTCAATATGGAGATTGAGGGGCGTGACTATGGCTGGCCACGTGAAAGTCTTGGTACGCTCTACAACAAGCTGCCAATTCCCAATACGGTGTCTTATGGCCACCACGACCAGTTTGAACAGCCGCGCTTGGCTTTTGTCCCGTCCATAGCCACATCGAGCCTCAGTCTAATCGATGGATTCCACGAGGCATGGGACGGTGACCTGCTCATGGGGACATTGAAGGATCAGTCTTTGTACCGGATACACCTTTCAGGTGACCGCGTGCTTTTCGCGGAACGAATTCCGATTGGCGAGCGGGTGCGCTACGCGCAGCAACTGGATCACGATCGCATTGTCGTCCTGACCGACGACAACGAGTTGGTATTCCTGACGACTATTGAAAACGCTGCAGCGGTAGAGTTTCTGACTGCATATCTGGCCCAGCCCGAGCTTGATAGAGACACCAGCGAGAGGTTGGCGGCAAATATGGAAAACTGTCTTCAATGCCATTCGCTTGATCCGGACTCAAATACGTCAGCGCCAACGCTCGCTAATGTGTTCGACGGCCGGATGGGATCCACAGAATTCGCAGGTTATTCACCTGGCTTCCGTGGCCGTCGTGAAAGCTGGAGCCGCGAAAGCTTGGCCGCATTTATAACGTCGCCTAGGGTCGTGGTCCCCGATACCGTCATGCCCGATCCCGGCATCGACGACCCTGACGAAGTCGAAGCGCTGATCGACTTTCTTGCGGCGATGTCGTCACCTCAGGTTTTCGCTGGCGACGGAAACTGAACAGGCCGTTCTCGCAGAAGGAAACGGTTGTGCCGCGACGACCGCAACCTAACCATGATCATCCTTTTCAAGACGGCATTGCCAAGTTGGGGTCCTTTCCGGCTGAGTGCAGGATCGTACGTTAGGCAGCCAGGACGCGTCTTCCGTTCTCCCTGATCTCTCCGTTAGGACCAACATATCGGTAAATGGTGACAGGCCCCATCGGAAGGTTTGTGCGTAGAATTACTCTAGCGAGGAACTTTTAGCGAACACTTCAGAAAGAATCTGTAAAATACTACCTTTGTAACAGTGACTTACTGGATCAGCGCGATAGCAGGAGGTTTCTAAGAGTTGGACTCGCAACTCTGCCAGTCCACAAATCGCTCGTTTTAAAGGCGGTTTCGTATCGGCGCTACGAAAGCCCAAAAACAGCCCTGAAGGCGTCCAAGAACCCGTCTCTATTTCTTCAGCGTCCTAAAATTCACCATAGCTGTCAACGGCGGCGTAAAAACCGGCCATCAGGGCGGAGCAAAAGTAGGCCAGTTTGGGGTGGGCGCCTTGGAGCGTGTGGCCCTCAAATAGCAAGCACGCTCCAAGGCGCATTGGCCGTCAGGCCAATCTTGCTTTGATCATGGTCCGGTTGTTTTGGTGCGTGCGCGGCTTTGGCTGAGGCGATAACTTTCGCCGTTCATTTCCAGAATGTTTACATGATGGGTCAACCGATCGAGCAGTGCACCTGTGAGGCGCTCGGTGCCAAATGTCTCTGTCCATTCTTCGAACGGCAGGTTGCTTGTTATCAGGGTAGAGCCCCGCTCGTAGCGCTGCGAGATCAACTCGAACAGCAGTTCAGCCCCGGTTTTGCTGAGCGGCACGAAGCCCAACTCGTCGATGATCAGCAGTTTGATCTTGGCCAACTGGCGCTGCAATCGCAGCAAGCGCTTCTCGTCACGGGCCTCCATCAGTTCATGAACCAGAGATGCCGCCGTGACGAAGCTGACCGGCATCCCCTTTTGGCAGGCGGCCAATCCCAGCCCGAGAGCGACATGGGTTTTGCCGGTGCCGGACGGGCCAAGGGCAATGACATTCTCCTGGCGATCAATCCACTCACAGCGCGCCAGTTCCAGCACCATCATCTTGTTGAGGCTGGGGATGGCCTGGAAGTCGAAGCTATCCAAACTCTTCACCGCGGGGAACTTTGCCGCTTTGATCCGGCGTTCCACCATGCGCCGTTCCCGGTCGATCAGTTCCAGCTCGGTCAGCCGGGCCAGATATCGGACATGGTCCACGCCCTCTGCGGCACAGATACGCGCTTGCTTGTCATGTTCGCGCAGGAAGGTGGGTAACCGCAGGGTCTTGAGATGATGGGCCAGCAGCAGTTCGGGTGCATCTGTCATGCCTCACCGCCTGCCAGCAGGCTCATGTAGGACGCCGGGGACGTTGTGGCGACATTGGTTCTGGGCAGAAAGGGATAGACATTCAGATCCAGCCGGGGCGGTCGGTGCTCAACGCGGCAGAGCAGCAGATGCTTGATCGCGTCAAAGCTGACAGCCCCCATCTGCAACGCATCTTTGATCGCAAGGTGCAGCACTTCCAGCTCAAAGCGCTCCAGCAGACGCAGAACCTGCACATATTCCCGCTTGCCGGTTTTACCTTGGCGGGCTTCTAACAATCGCTGGAGGGTCTTGAATGCCTTAGGCAGGTCCCAGTTTTGCAGCGGCGCTGCCTGGTCGAACGACATGATCTTGCGTTCGATCAGCCGCAGGTAATGCACCGGATCAAATACCATATCGCCTGTGTCATAGGAACGGGGATGATCTGCGATCATCTCAGCCGCGCAGCCAATCACCACACGGCCCACGAAGCCCTTGATCCAGACCTCCCGGTGGCCATAGGCAACCGGCACTGAGTAATCATTGCCGCGATAGCGCACCATTGATGTCGATGTCACTTGGCCGCTTCGCAGATCGCAGGCCTCAAAGGGCGCTGCTGGCAAAGGACGCATCGCCGCCAGATCAGCGCCCAGTCGTTTGCCGATGCTGATCTTGTGGCCGCGCAGGACATCAGCCTGCCGATTGCGGCATTGTTGCTCCAGATAATCGTTGAACGCCGCCCAATCTGCAAAGCGCGGCAGCGGAACCATGAAGTTGCGACGGGAATAGCCGACCAGACCTTCGACCTTACCTTTGTCGTTCCCCTTGCCGGGACGGCCATATCGATCCCCAATGACATAATGCGACAGCATCGCACTGAACCGCTGGGTTCTCTGGCGAGTACCATCTGCCTGGATCCTAGCCACAAGGCATCTGTCGTTATCGTAGAGGATGGAGCATGGCACCGCTCCGAAGAAGGCAAAGGCATGCACATGCCCGTCCAGCCAGGCTTCGGTGTTCGCCGCAGGGTACGCGCGAACATAGCAAGCATCGCTATGCGGCAGATCAAAGGCGAAGAAGTAAGCCTTCTGCTCAATCCCGCCGATCACGACCAACGCCTCACCAAAGTCAGCCTGCGCATGTCCCGGCGGATGGCTCAGAGGCACAAACATCTCCTTGCCGTCCCGTTTCTTGGAGCGCACATAATCTTTGACGATCGTGTAACCGCCATCGAATCCACACTCCTCACGCAAACGCTCAAAAATGCGCTTGGCTGTGTGGCGTTGCTTGCGGGGGCGGCTTTGATCCTCGGTCAGCCACTGGTCAATCTGACCCGTAAATGGATCAAGCTTGGGCCGCCTGATCGGTGCGGTTCGCCGATAGCCAGGTGGCTCTGAATAAGCCAACATCTTCGAAACGCTGTCTCGGCTGATCCCGAAATCACGAGCAATCTGACGCCCGCTCAACCCGTCCTCAAAGTGAGCGCGGCGCACCTTCAAGTACAATTCCACCGTGAAAATCCCCATGCCCTCCAGAAAACCGAA
>NZ_JBARVQ010000585.1:0-3498 GCF_049646345.1 Albidovulum sp.
GGGTGAGGTAGGTATAGGCCATGACCTTTGAGGACGGCAGCCGCAGGGTCGCGTATTGCAGAAGCAGGAAGGTCGCGGCACTTGCAAAGATCGTCGTATAGGCAAGTGCGATCCAGACGATCCCCGGCAGCGCGGCCCAGTCGGTGGAACGGATCGCGCCCCAGCCATAAAGCGTTGTGACGATGCAGCCGGCGATCAGCATGCCGAAGGTGAAGACCAGCGGGCTTTCGCCCCGGTTCAGCTTGCGGACAAGCGGCGTATAGACGGCATGCGCCACGCAGCCCCCGAAATAGATCGCCTCGCCCCGGCCGATCTCGAACCGCATCAGGGCCGTGAGATCGGCGCGAAAAATCACCCAAAGCGCGCCCGCCGCACCAATGGCAAGCGCCAGTGCGATGCGCGGTGTCGTGACCTGCCGCAGAAGCAGCCAGCCAAACCCGGCCGCGAGGATTGGCGTCAGCGTAAAGACCGCCGCTGTCGAGACGGCGGGCGCGGTCTTCAGCCCTTCGAACATCAGGATGAAATAGCTGGCAAAGATCGCGCCCAGCACCGCGTAGCGCCAGGGGGCCGCCAGCGCCCGGCGTGGCAGGCCGGTCGTTGCGAAGACAAGTGTGCCTATTATCGCCCCCGCCAGCAGAAAGCGCAGAGCCGTAAAGGCGACAGGCGAAATCATGTTCGCCATCAACGCCCCCAACGAAAACGATCCCGCCACCAGCGCCGAAAAGACAAGCATCGCCAGATGGCCGCGCGCGGGCCCCGACATGGTCAGCACATCCCGCAGCCCTGCGCGTCTTCCTTCAAGGCCTTGAGGAAAAGCTGGATGCGCGGCGTGCGGTGCAGATCGACATGGGTGACAAGCCAGAGCGGGCTGTCCCATTCCTGCCGTTGCGGCAGAACCTCGATCAGGTCGGGATGGCGCCGCGCCAACAAAACCGGCAGGAACCCCATCGCCGCCCCGCCCGTCACCGCCTCGACCACGACGCGGTCTTCGTTGGCGCGGAAGGTGATCGCCTGATCCGGCACCCGCGCCATGAGCCAGCGGTTGAACGGTGCCCGGCTTTCAGGATCAACCGGGCCGACAAAACGGTGGCGCGGCAGATCTTCTTCACTTTCGGGTCGACCATGACGCGCGATATAGTCCGGGCTGGCATAAAGACCCCGCTTATGCGTGCAGAAGCTTTGCACCACATTGTCGGGTTCCTGCGGCTTGCCGCCCGCCCGGATCGCCACATGCGCCTCGCCGTATTCCAGCCGGAAGAGGCGCGCATCCGAAACATAGCGCACCCTGAGTTCGGGATAGTCACGCTGCAGCCGGGTGAGCGTCGGCGTCACCAATTCCGACAGGCCGGGCAGAGACGTCACAACAAGCTCGCCCGAAATTTCGGTCGCCGCGCCGGTGATGCGGGCGGCAAGATGCGCGAACTGATCCTCGGTCGTTTGGGCGACTTTCAAGAGCTCCTGCCCCGCCTCGGTGGCCGTATATCCACGCGCATGGCGTTGAAAGAGCTTCGCCCCAAGCCGCCCCTCCAGCGCATCAACATGGCGGATCACGGTCGCATGGTGGACGCCAAGCACATCCGCCGCACCCGACACTGTGCCGATGCGGGCCACTTGATAAGCGGTCCGGATTTCATCCCAGTTTTCCATCGGCGCAGCTCCTTGAAACATCTCGATTTTCGTCAAGTTTTCTCACGAAAAGTTATTGTGCACTGACGAACACGACCTAAGGAAAAAGCCGCATTTTCTGCCCGGATGCAACACCTATCTCGATGTCACGGTCGCCGGGAAGCCTAGAGAACAGGCTGAACGGCACCCCGAAACCCCGGCCCTGCTCCCTGGGCCACCACCAAAGCGGGACAGTCCCGTGACACATGAAAGGACAGACCAATGTTTGCTAAAGTAACCCTCTCCGCCCTCGCCATCGCCCTTGCTGCCCCGGCTTTTGCCGCGACCCAGCTGGAACGTTCCGCCGGTGTTGATGCGGGCGTCTACACCCAAGCCCAGATTGGTGAGATCGCCTCCGCCGAGAAACCCAATGACGCAGCGCGCCTGAAGGCGTTCTATCTCGACAACGGCGACAGCACCGTCTCGCGCGCCGACTTCTCGGCATCGGCCCCGAGCGATCTGCGCTCGGTCCGCGGTTCCGACCGGTAATCTGAACGAACCACCACCTCACGGAACGGCGGGCAGGCGACAGCTTGTCCGCCGCTTCCATTTTTCGGCAAGAATTTCCTCTGCCTGCCCCACCAAATCCTTGCCGCATTCGGTCGTATCATGGCTGCATGCGGATCGTGAAAGACACAGAAGAAGAGTTCATTCTTGAGGAACGCCCGGTTTTCTGGGGACTTGCAATGATTTTTTTCATCATGAGCACCTGTGCCTGGGCGATCAATTCCGTCAAGGATCGCGACTATGCCATGGCCGCACTGGCGGTACTGGTCACGATCTGCATCGGATAGCTTGCCTATGTCATCGTCGAGCGTTTCTGGCTGGTCCTGGACCGGCGGACAGACAGGATCGAGCTGCGCCGCCGCAACCATCGCCCCTATCGTACCCAAACTTTCCCGCTGTCAGAGCTTGCACCCGACGGCATCCTCATCGAACGCAGCGACGACATGCATCGCCTTGCCTTGAAACTGGCATCCCGGGACAGGCCAGTACCGATGACACGGCATTACCAGACCGGCCATCATATCCACCGCTGCGCCGAGGCAGCACGGGCCTGGCTGAAAGCACGGCGGTAACGGATGCGTGTATTGGAACAGTCAGATGAGCATCTGATCCTTGATCGCGCCGCAGGCACGGTCGAATTGCGCCGCCGCAATCTGCGGCGTGTTCACCGGGATGTCTTTTCCGTGAATGAGTTGGCCCAAGACGGGATCATGGTTCAAGCGGATGAGGGAGCATATCTTATCGCCCTCAAGCTTATCTCGCGTTCCGACCCGCTGCCGATGAGAAGCTACTACCAAAGTGGCCGCACTGTCCGCGCCGGCGCAGAAGCGGCGCGCAAGTGGCTTGCATCCGATCCGCTTAAGGCGTGACCACGGTCAATCCCAGCAACCGCCAGCTTTGCATCCCGCCTCGATAGTACCGGATCCGGTCAGCGGGATAGCCGAGCGAGATCATGACCCGGATCGCCGAAGGTGACTGACCGCACCAGAGCCCGTTGCAGAACAATGCGACCTCCTTCGCCCCTGTGCAATCCCAGCCGTCGAAATCCGGTTCGCAGCCCAGATCGGCCAGACGGTCGCCAATCTCGGTATAGGGGATGTTGATCGCACCGGGGATCGTGCCGCCCCGAAACCAGTCATTGGTGCGGCTGTCGATCACAACCGCCTTTCCGCCTTCAAGCAGATCGAGCAGTTCAAGTTCCCCGATCGGTGTCACGCCCTCGGCAGGCACCATCGGCTGAATGCAGAAGGGTGGGCACTCGCGTGAGGTTCTGCTCCAGTCGCCGTTCAGCATCGCCTCTGTATTCTGATCCCGCATGATGACGAC
>NZ_JBARVQ010000586.1:0-2649 GCF_049646345.1 Albidovulum sp.
GCAATGAAGGGCACGAATACCAACAACACGTAACTGCGCCAGCGGAACAGGCCTTCACCCGTCCGCCGCATGTGATCGCCAAGCAGCATCTGATTCTCCTTGCTCTGACTGCGCGTGCGATGCACCAGCGCCCGGTTCCGCGCCATACACCTTTGGTTAGAGAGACCACCAAAACGCAGCCTCTGGACAGATGTTCCCTTTATGTTCATATTTCGCATATGCAGGACGAACTCATGCCCGGACAGCTTCTTGCGCGCGGTGTCTGCCGCCATCTTCTGCACCATGGCTTTGTCACGGTGGAGGAACTGGTGCCGTCCTCCGGCCTTCGGCTGGATGTGCTGGCGCTGGGGCCGAAAGGCGAATTGTGGATCGTCGAATGCAAGTCGAGCCGGGTTGACTTTACCTCGGACCGCAAATGGCAGAACTACCTTGAATGGGGCGACCGGTTCTTCTGGGCGGTTGATGCCGATTTCCCGGTGGAGCTGTTGCCCGAGGGCACGGGCCTGATCCTTGCCGACGCCTATGACGCCGAGATTGTGCGGATGGGCCCCGTGACGCCGCTGGCCGGTGCCCGGCGCAAGGTGATGGTGCAGAAATTCGCCCGCCACGCCGCCTTGCGCCTGCAGGGCTACCGCGATCCGGGCGTCACCGCTTCGGGGATTTCCCCTTAGCGCCGCCCATGCTGCGGGCGGCCTCGGCTGCGGCGCGCAGTTCCTCGGCAATCTCTTCGGCCTCTTCAGGTTCGAAATCCAGGGGCAGCTCCAGCCCATCGGCCTCCAGATAGATCCTGACCATGCCGAGCGTCGTCGGCCCGATCTGCAGATTCGCCGAGATGTCGCTTTCCTTGTCGATCCCCATGACCGGCCTCCGTTCCTTGCCTTGCCTTGGCTATAGCGGAACCGGGGGGCGAGGCAAGCAGGGCAATGGCTTTGGCGGTGCAATCCGGGACTTGCATTCATGATTGTGCGGGTCTAAATGGCCCCCGAGTGCCGACGTAGCTCAGTTGGTTAGAGCACTAGATTGTGGATCTAGGGGTCCCCCGTTCGAGCCGGGGCGTCGGTACCATCCCCGCACTCAGTTTTCCGGTGTGATCATCACCCTCTGGCGCAATGCGCCGGTTTCCGCGTCGAGGATCAGGATTTCATCCGCCTCCGTCACCACCGCAATCCAGCCGCGCCCCATCGTCACCGCCTCGGCCCTGGCCCCTTCCGGCAGGGTGATCCCGTCGGGAAGTACAGGGCGCGGGACAGAGCCATCCGGCAGCCGGGTGACAAAGAGAAAGATCATCGTTATCAGGCCGAGGATCATGGTTCCGGCCAAGGCCGTTACCAGCACCTTAAGAAATCGCAGTTCGGGCGGGGTGCCTTGCCCTTCGTCTGTCGGAGCCTCATTCATGTCGGACATCGAAAGCCGTACCTTGCAAGTGATGATCGGGCCGAACCCGCCCGACCGCCTTGATAAGGCGCTGGCGCGCGATGTGCCAGAAGAAGCAGCACTTTCGCGGTCGCGCCTTGCGCGGTTGCTGGCCGAAGGCGCGGTGACGCAGGGCGGGGCGGTGGTCGTGAACCCCAAGGCCAGAGTGGCCGAGGGTGAGGTTTATTTGATTGCCGTCGGCGTGCCGGAACCGGTCGAAACCGTTGCGCAGGACATCGCGCTGACCATCGTCTGGGAAGATGACGACCTGATCGTCATAGACAAACCGGCGGGTATGGTCGTGCATCCGGCGCCGGGCTCCGCTGACGGCACGCTCGTCAACGCGCTTTTACATCATTGCGGCGATACGCTGTCGGGGGTGGGCGGCGAAAGACGGCCGGGCATTGTGCACCGGATCGACAAGGACACGTCGGGCCTGCTTGTCGTCGCCAAATCCGACCGGGCGCATCACGGGCTGGCCAAACAATTCGAGAAACATACCGTAACCCGCCGCTATCTGGCGCTTGTCCATGGCGCGCCGGATGCTGCCGATCCGCGTCTTCATGGCGTGAAGGGCACGAATTTCGAACCGGGCGGCATTCTCAAGATCACCACCCAGCTTGCGCGTCACAAGACCGACCGCCAGCGGCAGGCAGTCCTGTTCCACGGCGGACGTCATGCGGTGACGCGGGCCCGGGCGCTGGAACGGTTCGGTCAACCGCCTTCAGCGGCTCTGGTCGAGTGCTGGCTGGAGACGGGGCGGACCCATCAGATCCGTGTTCACATGGCCCATGTCGGCCATGGACTGATCGGCGATCCGGTCTATGGCGGGCGCCGCAAACCGGCGGCCAAGGCCCTGGGCGTGGCGACCGCCGAGGCCGCCATCCGCTTCCCGCGTCAGGCGCTACATGCCGCCACCCTTGGCTTCGATCATCCGGTGACCGGCGAGCGTCTCGATTTCGAAAGCCCGCTGCCGCCGGATTTTCAGGAATTGCTTGACCTTCTGCGGGGGGAAACCGCGCATGGATGATTGCGTTGGGCATGTCCGCAAATCGTGTTCGTCCGCTGTCGGGACAGAGCGGACATTCCCATGAGTCCAACGCGAGCCGGGTGGGCGCCTGCCCGTGGGGTGGCGCAGCAACCGAGGTTCAGGGCAGTTTATGGCCGCAAAGCCCCTCGTCCCTCATGCGAAGCGCGCGGCCTCATAAGCGCCAGCCCGCCGGGGCGGGCAGGCGC
>NZ_JBARVQ010000587.1:0-13123 GCF_049646345.1 Albidovulum sp.
CTGCTGGTCGGCCCGCCGGGCACCGGCAAGACGTTGCTGGCCCGCGCCATCGCCGGAGAGGCCGGCGTGCCGTTCTTCACCATTTCCGGGTCCGACTTCGTCGAAATGTTCGTCGGCGTCGGCGCCAGCCGTGTCCGCGACATGTTCGAGCAGGCCAAGAAGAACGCGCCCTGCATCGTCTTCATCGACGAGATTGACGCCGTGGGCCGCGCCCGTGGCGTTGGCATGGGTGGCGGCAATGACGAACGCGAGCAGACGCTGAACCAGCTTCTGGTCGAGATGGACGGGTTCGAGGCCAACGAGGGCATCATCATCGTCGCGGCCACCAACCGGCCCGACGTGTTGGACCCGGCCCTGCTGCGCCCCGGGCGTTTCGACCGTCAGGTTCAGGTGCCGAACCCCGATATCAAGGGCCGCGAGAAGATCCTTGGTGTTCATGCCCGCAAGGTGCCGATGGGCCCCGATGTCGATCTGCGCATCATCGCGCGCGGCACGCCCGGTTTTTCGGGCGCCGATCTTGCCAATCTCGTGAACGAGGCTGCACTTCTGGCGGCGCGTGTGGGAAAGCGGTTCGTGACGCTCGATGATTTCGAGAAGGCCAAGGACAAGGTCATGATGGGGCCGGAGCGCCGCAGCATGGTCATGACCGAGGACGAGAAGAAGCTGACCGCCTATCACGAGGCCGGTCACGCCATCGTCGGCATCCATGTGCCGCAGCACGATCCGGTCCACAAGGTCACGATCATCCCGCGCGGCCGGGCGCTGGGTGTTACCTTCTATCTGCCCGAACGCGACAAGCTGTCGTTGACACGCGAGTCGGCATTGTCAAAGCTGGCCTCGGCAATGGGCGGCAAGGCGGCCGAAGAACTGGTCTTTGGCCCAGAAAATGTGACCAACGGCGCCTATAGCGACATTCAGCATGTCACCAACCTTGCCACCGCGATGGTCAGCCAATGGGGCATGTCCGACAAGCTCGGCAATATCAACTACACGTCGACGCAGGAAAGCTTCCTCGGCAGTCAGTCGCATTTCAATGCCTCGGACGAAAGCCGCGAGATCATCGATCAGGAAGTGCGGCGTCTGGTGGATGACGCCTATGACCGGGCCAAGAAAATCCTGAAGGATAATTGGCAGGAAATGGAAAACCTTGCCCAGGGTCTGCTGGAATTCGAAACGCTGACGGGCGATGACATGATGCGTGTCATTCGCGGCGATGCGCCGAAAGCGGATGGCGACGATGGCGGGTCCGATGCCGGAACCCCGGCAACCTCGCTGACGGCCATTCCGAAGACCAAGAAAGCCAAGGCGCCGAAGGCCGATGGCGGCGGGATGGAACCCGAGCCGTCTGCCTGAACCGGACGCGGAAAGGGGCCGGTATGGCAAGGGTGAGCGACTGGAATCCCGACACCTACGCCCGGTTCGGCGATCTTCGCCTGCGGCCCGCGCTTGATCTTCTGGCGCAGGTCGGTGACCTGCCTGATGGCGATGTCGTGGATCTCGGCTGTGGCAATGGTGCAGCCGGGCCGACGCTGGCGAAACGGTTCGCGGGGCGACGCCTTCTTGGGGTCGATATGTCCCCTGCGATGCTGACCGCAGCCGGGAAATGCGGCTGTTACGATCACCTGGCAGAAGCCGATGCCGGTCAGTGGGTGCCGGACACGGCCCCGGCGCTGATCTATTCCAACGCCGCGATGCATTGGCTACCCGATCACGTCACGCTCTTCCCGCGACTTGCCTCGGCCCTGGTGCCGGGTGGCACGCTGGCGGTGCAGATGCCCCGCCAATACGGCGCGCCTTCGCACCGTTTCCTGCGCGATTTCGCGGCCGAGATGTTTCCTGACCGGTTTGATGTGAAGGGCTGGACCGCGCCGGTCGCAAACCCGGTCGAATATCACCGGCTGCTGTCGCCGCTTGGGCAGATCACGGTCTGGGAAACTGATTACGTACAGCGATTGGACCCGGCGAACGGCGCCCATCCGGTCCGGCGTTTCACAGAGGCGACCGCGATGCGGCCCTATCTGGAACGCCTGAACGAAGAGGAAGCCGCGACCTTCGTCAGGCGCTACGATCAGGCGCTTGTCTCGGCCTATCCGGTCGAGGCGGACGGGGCAGTCCTGTTTCCCTTTCGCCGGGTGTTCTTCGTCCTGACGGTCTGACCGATCCTTCGAAATCATCGGTAACTTGACGTGAATGCGGGGCAGGTTGCCGCCGTGACGGCGGACCGCTACGGTCGCGCAAATTCATCGCTACGGAGGCCAGATGCCCGCCCTCATCCCCACCGATCACCATGCAACGATCACCTGGCTGGGATGTGTACCGCATCGCAACACGGCAGAGATCGTGGCGCATCCGCTCGACCGGATGCCGCTTAGCTGGGCGGGTTACGACGACGACTTCCATTCCGGTGTGACGCGACCGTCCTGTTCGCGCGTGGTCAGCCAGCACGCCAAGGGCACCGAGATTCGCAATGTGCGACAAGTGTCGGTGGTGAGTGCCGAGGAGCTCGCCGGGATTGCCATCTCGCTCGGGCTTGATGAAATCGACCCGGCATGGCTCGGTGCCTCCGTCGTCATCTCAGGCATTCCCGATTTCAGCCATGTGCCACCCTCCTCGCGCCTTCAGGCCGAAAACGGCACGACGTTGGTTGTCGACATGCAGAACCGGCCCTGCCGGTTTCCGGCCCTGACGATCGGCAAGGCGCGGCCGGGCGAAGGGCGTGATTTCAAGGCTGCGGCCGAGGGGCGCAGAGGCGTTACCGCCTGGGTGGAGCGGCCCGGAGCGCTGACGGTCGGCGACAGGCTCAGGTTGCATGTTCCCGACCAGCGCGCCTGGGCGCCGGATCACGCGGAAATGGCCGTTTCAGCGCATGAAAGCGTTTCCGATTAGAAACCCTCATTTCCATGGCTGGCGATTCCGTTTCCGGATATGTCGGAATCCAGCAGTACACAATGTCGCCCGAAGGTTATAGCCCTTGGGGAAATCACCCGGCAGCCGCCGACAGGGAGAGAAGTAACTTATGGCTTTCAAATGCGATATCGAAATTGCCCGCGAGGCAAAGAAGCGTCCGATCCAGGAGATCGGCGACAAGCTGGGCATTCCGACCGAGCACCTTCTGCCCTACGGTCATGACAAGGCGAAGGTCAGCCAGGACTTCATCACCTCGCTCGAAGGCAAGAAGGACGGCAAGCTGATCCTCGTCACCGCGATCAACCCGACGCCTGCGGGCGAAGGCAAGACCACGACGACCGTGGGCCTTGGCGACGGCCTGAACCGGATCGGCAAGAAGGCGGTCATCTGTATCCGCGAAGCCTCGCTCGGGCCGAACTTCGGCATGAAGGGTGGCGCGGCCGGCGGCGGTCACGCACAGGTCGTGCCGATGGAAGAGATGAACCTACATTTCACCGGCGACTTCCACGCGATCACCAGCGCCCACAACCTGCTGTCGGCGATGATCGACAACCACATCTACTGGGGCAATGAGCTGGAAATCGACGCCCGTCGCGTAAGCTGGCGCCGGGTTCTCGACATGAACGACCGCGCGCTGCGCGACACGGTTGTCAACCTTGGCGGCGTGTCGAACGGCTTCCCGCGCCAGACTGGCTTTGACATCACCGTGGCGTCCGAAGTCATGGCGATCCTCTGCCTTTCGAAGAACCTCGACGATCTGCAGCAGCGCCTCGGCGACATCGTCGTCGCCTATCGCCGTGACAAAACTCCGGTCTATTGCCGTGACATCAAGGCCGACGGCGCGATGACTGTGCTTCTGAAGGATGCGATGCAGCCGAACCTGGTGCAGACGCTGGAAAACAACCCGGCCTTTGTCCATGGCGGCCCGTTCGCCAACATCGCCCATGGCTGCAACTCGGTCATCGCCACCAAGACCGCGCTGAAGCTTGGCGACTATGTCGTGACCGAAGCCGGGTTCGGGGCCGACCTCGGCGCTGAGAAGTTCTTTGACATCAAGTGCCGCAAGGCTGGCCTCAAGCCCTCGGCGGCGGTGATCGTTGCCACGGTCCGCGCGATGAAGATGAACGGTGGCGTGGCCAAGGCTGATCTCAACAATGAGAATGTCGATGCGGTCAAGAAGGGCTGCCCGAACCTCGGCCGTCACATTGCCAACGTTAAGGGCTTTGGTGTGCCGGTGGTCGTTGCGATCAACCACTTCCACAGCGACACCGATGCAGAAGTTCAGGCGGTGAAGGAGTATGTGGCCGAGCAGGGTTCGGAAGCGATCCTTTGTCAGCACTGGGCCAAGGGCTCGGAAGGCACCATCGATCTGGCCAACAAGGTTGTCGAGATGGCCGAAAGCGGCAGCGCCAATTTCGCGCCGCTCTATCCCGACGAGATGCCGCTCTTCCAGAAGATCGAGACCATCGCCAAGCGCATCTACCACGCTGATGAGGTTCTGGCCGACAAGTCGATCCGCGATCAGCTGAAGACCTGGGAAGAGGCCGGTTACGGCAACCTGCCGGTCTGCATGGCCAAGACCCAATACCGCTTCACCACCGATCCGAACCGCCGTGGCGCGCCGACCGGCCACTCGGTCCCGGTGCGTGAAGTGCGTCTGTCGGCCGGTGCGGGCTTCATCGTCGCGATCTGCGGTGAGATCATGACCATGCCGGGCCTGCCGCGCACGCCTGCGGCCGAAACGATCCGGATCAACGACGAAGGCAACGTCGAAGGTCTCTTCTAAAAACGGGGGCGGCCGGGCGGGGCATCGACCCCCGCCCGGCCGCACGCCTTGGCGCCCCCTTGACGGGGGCGCAATCCGTCTGGCAGGGCCGGACAGGCAAGAGCATAGGAAGGAAGCGGGAATGAGCGCCAAGGTGATCGACGGCAAGGAGTTCGCGGCGGGTGTACGCGCCCGGGTGGCCGAACATGTCGCGCGGCTGAAGGAAGCAAACGGTATCACGCCGGGCCTTGCGGTCGTTCTGGTGGGCGAAGACCCGGCCTCCGAGGTCTATGTGCGGTCAAAGGGCAAATCCACGACCGAGGCGGGGATGAACTCTTACGAGCACAAGCTCGACGCCGATACGTCCGAGGCCGATCTTCTGGCACTGATCGACAAGCTGAACAACGATCCGGCGGTGCACGGTATCCTCGTGCAACTGCCGCTGCCCGGGCATCTGAATTCCGATCTGGTGATCAACTCGATCGACCCGGCGAAAGATGTCGACGGGTTTCATATCTCGAACGTCGGCCTTCTCGGCACCGGGCAGAAGTCGATGGTGCCCTGCACGCCGCTTGGCTGCCTGATGATGCTGCGTGACCATCACGGTTCGCTCTCGGGCCTCGACGCGGTCGTTGTCGGCCGCTCGAACATCGTCGGCAAGCCGATGGCGCAACTCCTGCTGGGCGACAGCTGCACCGTCACCATCGCCCATAGCCGCACCAAGGACCTGGCCGAGGTCTGCCGCCGCGCCGATATCCTCGTCGCCGCCGTGGGACGTCCCGAGATGATCCCGGGCGACTGGGTCAAGCCGGGTGCCACCGTGATCGACGTGGGAATCAACCGGATCGAGCGGGACGGCAAGAAAAAGCTGGTGGGCGATGTAGAGTACGAGAGCTGCGCCGCCGTTGCAGGGGCCATCACCCCGGTGCCGGGTGGTGTCGGCCCGATGACCATCGCCTGCCTTTTGGCCAATACGCTGACCGCCTGCTGCCGCGCCAATGGGTTGGCCGAGCCCGAAGGGCTGACCGCCTGAAACTTACACGGGCACCATCGTGCCCTGAAGAACTGCGATGAGGCGGCGGTTGCCTGCCGCCTCCACTTCGACCTCCGCCGTGACCACCATCAGCCGCCGCCCGGCCTTGACGACGCGCCCCGTCGCGATTAGCCGGTCGCCCTCCGCGGGGGCCAGAAGATTGATCTTCATCTCTGCCGTCATCACCTCAGCCTCATCGGCCATCAGCGTCAGCGCTGCATAGCCCGCCGCGGTATCGCCCAAGGCGAAGGTCAGCCCGGCATGGCCGACATCGTGCTGCTGCCTTGCAAGGGGTAGGATCGGTGCGGTGATCTCGCACATCCCTTGGGCCAGCGCGGCAATCTCTACCCCAAAGGTCGCCATCAGACGCTGTTTGGCAAAACTCGCCCGCACCTTCGCATCGCGGTCGGGGTAAAGGGGCTCGGTCATACAGGCTCCTTTCTGCGCGGCATCGGTATTGGCCGCGCGACCCGCCCGGTCAGGATCGCGACGGCACCGGGCTGCATCAAGTCGGACAGCGCCGGATCGTCGCTGTAAAGCCCGCCGGTATAAGTGCCATAGGCCGGCAGGATCAGGCGCTGGGTATCGGCAAGGAAACATCGCTGGGCTTGGCCTGCAATCCGCGCCTTCGGATGATAGTGCCCCGAGACTTCGCCCGTCGACCCGGCAAGCGCGATATGCCGGAAGGTCAGCGGTCCCAGCGCCAGCTCCGCCCGATGCTCGCCCCCCAAACCCACCGGCCCCGGATCGTGATTGCCCTCGATCCAGACCCAGCGCCGCCCGGCCATGAGACGCGCAAGCCAGAGCGCATGCGCCTCCCCCAGCTCCGCTGCCTGAAGATCGTCGAACGTATCGCCAAGGCAGATCACCATCCCGGCCCTGGTCGCCGCAATGTCAGCGTCGAGTCGCGTCAACGTCTCTTCCACCTCATAGGGCGGCAACAATGCCCCGGCCCGCCTCGCGTAACGTTCCGAGCGGCCGAGATGCAGGTCGGACACTGTCAGGCAGCCCTCGGACGGCCACCAGAGCGCGCCGGACGGAAGGGCGGTCAATGCCGCGCCGCGAAGGGAGAAACCATGCCCGTTCATGCCTTGTTCCTGCCTCGCTTGAATGCAGAAAGCAATCGGTCTTCTTCATTGTTCAAATACCCCGGGGGTTCGGGGGCTGGCCCCCGGCCGCGCGTCAGCCAAGCCCGGCCTCAGCCATCAGCCGTGCCGCCGTTTCCTCCATCAGCCGCTCCCGTGCCGCGCCCTCGACGGGCACCTTGCCGTGCTCAAGGAACAAGGGGGCCGCGAAGGGCGTAATGCGGGGCAGGGTCAGATGG
Organism: Albidovulum sp.; assembly: GCF_049646345.1. GTDB lineage: Bacteria > Pseudomonadota > Alphaproteobacteria > Rhodobacterales > Rhodobacteraceae > Albidovulum. Next base: position 7,030 of record NZ_JBARVQ010000587.1, read on the forward strand.
TCGATACGGGGGCCGACCCTGTCCAGCATGTCCTCTATCCGGCCAAACCCGACCAATCCGCGCATCGCTTCCTCGCGGGTCACCTGCATCAGCAGGTGATCGGGGTCATAGCGGCGCAAAGTATCGTAGAGGATGTCGGACGAAAATGTCGCCTGCCGCCCGGATTTCCGTGCGCCGGGAAGGTTGCGGGCGATGAGGCCCGCAACAAGGGCCACGTTGCGGAAGGTGCGCTTCATCACGGCGTTACCGGCAAGCCAGACCTCCAGTCCCTCCCGCAAAGCTGTGCGGTCGAAGAGCGCCGACGGATCAGGCACCGGGTCCAGTCCCCAGATCAGTGTTGCATAATCGGTTGCGACGAAACCGAGCGGGTTCAGCCCCGCTTCCTCCATACGTTTGGTCAAAAGAAGACCAAGCGTCACCTGCGCGTTCTTGCCCATGAAACCGTAAGCGCAAAGATGGGCACGGCCCTCGGCGGGAAAGGTCTCGATCAGCAGACGGTCAAGCTGGGGCAGGCGGGACATGTCGCGCTGAAGCGCCAGCCATTCAGCGGTGTGCGTGGGCAGGTCGGGCCAGTCGTCCTGCCGGAGCATGCGCAGGATGCGGTGTGAAAGCTGGGTCGAGGTCGAAAACTTGGTTCCCGAATAAACCGCGATCTTCGGCTCGCGCCCCGGCGCGGGGGCGACCTCCAGTGCCATTTCGCGCAGGCCGACATAGCGCACGATCTTGCCGCCGATCAGGAAGGTGTCGCCGGGGGCAAGTTTTGAGGCAAAGCTTTCCTCGACTTCACCCAAAGGCTGCCCGCCCAGCCGGTTCTGCCAGCGGACCTTGACCATCTCGGCATCGGTGATCGTGCCGATATTCATCCGGATGTCGCGGGCGGCGCGCGGATCGCGCAAGGACCAGAGCCCGCCCCTGAACAACAGCCGCTGCCAGCGGTCGTAGGCCTTTAGCGCATAGCCCCCCGTCGCGCAGAAATCGAGACAGGCATCGAAATCGGGACGGGTGAGGGCGGCATAGGGGCCTGCACTCGTCACCTCGGCAAAAAGCGCATCGGCGTCGAACGGCGCGGCGCAGGCGGCGATCAGGATATGCTGACAAAGGACGTCGCGCGGCCCCGGCCCGCGCGGGTCGCCGTCAAGGTCATGGTCCTTCACCGCCTGCAAGGCGGCCTGACATTCGACTACCTCCCACCGGTTCGCGGGCACCAGAAGCGCCTTCGACGACGCGTTGTAGCGGTGATTGGCGCGGCCGATCCGTTGCACCAGTCGTTTGACGTTCTTCGGCGCGCCGACCTGAATGACAAGGTCCACATCGCCCCAGTCGATGCCGAGGTCCAAGGAACCGGTGCAGACCACGGCGCGCAAGTCCCCGGCCACCATCGCAGCCTCGACCTTCTCGCGCGCCTCGCGCGACAGCGATCCATGATGGATGCCGATCGGCAGGCCTTCGTCATTGGCCATCCAGAGGTCGCGGAAGAACAGCTCCGCCTGCGCGCGGGTGTTGTGGAAGATCAGCGAGGTGCGGTGACGCCGGATTTCGGTCAGCACTTCGGGGATGGCATATCGCCCACCGCCACCCGACCATGGCGGCGGGCCTTCGGTTTCCAGCATGGCTATATCGGGATCGGGGCCGGGATCGGCATTGAGGATCTCGCACCGGTCCGGGTGGCGGGCGAGAAAGCGGGCGATGGCGGCGGGGTCTTCGACCGTCGCAGACAGGCCGACGCGGCGCAGGCCGGGGGCGAGGGTGTTCAGGCGGGCGAGCGACAGCATGAGCTGATCGCCCCGCTTCGATTCGGCCAGTGCATGAACCTCATCCACGATCACGCGGGCAAGGCCTGCGAAAATATGCGGCGCGTCTTCGTAGCTGAGGAGAAGCGCAAGGCTTTCCGGCGTGGTCAGCAGGATATGCGGCGGGTCGGCCCGCTGGCGGCGGCGCTTGGTATAGGAGGTGTCGCCGGTCCGGTCCTCGATTCGGATCGGCAGGCCCATCTCGGTGACCGGCCGGGTCAGGTTGCGCCGGATATCGGCAGCAAGTGCCTTCAGCGGCGAGATGTAAAGCGTGTGCAGGCCCTTATGCGCCCCGTCCGCAAGCTCCGCCAGGGTTGGCAGAAACCCGGCCAGTGTCTTGCCGCCACCCGTGGGGGCGATCAGAACAAGGGATGGGTCATCGGCGCGGTCCAGCAATGCCTGTTGATGCGGATGGATCTGCCAGCCACGGGCGTCGAACCAGTCGGAAAACGGGGCGGGCAGGGGGCGCATGTCGCCAGTCTACCCCCAAGGGGGCGGGACACAAGTCAGTGCAGCGCGCGCATCCGTTGCCCGCGAACCGGGCTGATCATCGTGCGCGGGGGGCGCAGATGTGCTTCGGAACAGGCCAGATCAAGGGCGATTTCGACATTTTCCACCAGCGCCGTCAGCGCGTCGCTGCCGCAGGGAACGGTGCGATCGTTTTGCACCTGATCAAGGCCCGCGCTCAGCAGACCCGGTCCAAGCGCTGCTTCGGTCAGATCGAAGATTCGTTCATCATCGATACCTTGCGCCTCGGCCCAGTCGAGAGCAATCCGTGTCAGAGCGGTCGAGGATGCGGTAAGCAGATCGTTGAGTGTCTTCGCAGCGGTCGCAGTGCCGAAGTCCCCCATTCGAATAGTACGGTGCCCGAGTGTGTCAAAGATTGACCTCAGATCGACGATGGTTTCTTCGTCACCGCCGACGAAGAAACGAATCCGACCCATTTCGGCGGTCCGAAGCGTGCCGGAATAGGGGGCGTCGATCAGGGTGACGGACGACCGGATCCGGCCCCTGAGGGCGCGGATATAGCGGGGCGACAAGGTCGCGGCGATGACAATGCGTTCGAGGAACGGGGCGGTTTCTGCCAGTCGCCGGGTAGAGAAGAGCAATGCCTCAAGCTCTCCGATGTCGCGTGGAACCGCGATAAGTGTCCTGAGGCTGGCGGCGAAAGCCGCAGGGTCCGTTTCTTCCGCGTCGTCGGGGATGCCGACGGCCGAAACATTCAGGCCACTCGTCCGCAAGCGGGACAGGAAGGCCGAGCCGGCCCGTCCCGATCCCGCGATGCCAATCCCGTCGGTCAATGAACGATCTTTTCTTCGCGGACGAACATGTTCGCCCAGGCACGGTCGATCAGCTCTGGCGTCATCTGATAGGGAATGCCCTCAAAATCGCAGATGGCGATCATCTGGTCGATCAGGAAGACAGGCTGATAGTTCGCATAGATGTTGTCGATGGTCGGGTATTTGACCTTCAGAAGGTGCAGAAGCGTTTTTTCATCAAGCGGCATCTTCTTTTTCTTCGCCACCATCGCGAAGATCTTCAGGAAGATCTCCTGATCCGGGCCGTCGATCTTAATCTTGAAGAAGATCCGGCGCAGGGCGGCCTTATCGAAGATCTCGTTCGGGTGGAAGTTGGTCGAGAAGATGACGAGCGTGTCGAAGGGCACCTCGAACTTCTCGCCCGATTGCAGGGCGAGGATGTCGCGGTTTTCTTCCAGCGGAACAATCCAGCGGTTGACGATCTTCTGCGGCGGTTCGGCCTGACGTCCAAGGTCATCGATGATGAAGACGCCGCCGGTGGCTTTCATCTGAAGGGATGCCGTATAGGTCCGGGCCGTGGGGTTGTAGGTCAGGTCGAGCATGTCGAGCGAGAGTTCACCGCCGGTGATCACGGTCGGACGTTCGCAAAGGACATAGCGGTTGTCAAAGCGGTTCGAAGACCGGCGGAGCGAGTTCGGGTCGTCCTCGGCCGCCTCGGCTGCGGAATGCACGATCGGGTCATAGACCGTGATCACCTGACCGGCATATTCGATGGCCTTCGGTACGAAGATTTTGTCGCCGATGGCGTCGCGGATACCGTTTGAGATGGAGGATTTACCGTTGCCTGGCGGGCCATACATCAGGATCGACCGCCCGGCGCCGACGGCGGGCCCGAGATGGTCCAGCAGCTCATCGGGCAGAATAAGGTGACCCATCGCGCCGGTCAGTTGCTGGCGCGTCATCTGGACGTTGCGGATCGACTGCTTTCTGGTCTGCTCGCGGTACATTTCCAGGGGCACCGGCATCGCACCGTAATATTCCGACTGCGACAGCGCGTCGAGCGCGCGGGCCTTGCCCGCATCGGTCAGCTGATAGCCCATTTCGTTGCTGGACGTGGCGTGCAGGGTACCGGTCGCCTGGATCAGCTTCTGGGTGCGCGAAAGGTCGATCAGTTCCTGCGTCACCGGCGTCGACAGTGAAATCTGGCGCGCAATGTCCGACACATATTCAAGGTTCATGCGGAACATCGTCTTGAGCAGAAGATCCCGCATGAGAACGGTCGACAGACCGGTCTCAGCCAGCGTTTTGGGGGCAACGGGTGCAATTACGTTGGGCACCTGCATGTTCATCGGATGGGACCTTCCTCGACCGTCATTCGGGCGTGACAGCGGGCGTTGCAACACAGTATGCAGGCCCGGTACCGCCGTGGGATTCACACGGGCACTCTGCCGCGCTAATGTGGCCAAAAAATGGAAACAATTTAGGGAACAAGGCGCAAATGAGCACGACAAACACCGCCCGTCTGACCGCATTTCTGGCGGCGTTGATCGTGGTTCTCGGAGGCGCGCCGCTGCTCAAGGGGGCGTTCTTTCTGGGTAAGCATGAAGGGGATACCATGCATCTGGCCGAACTGGTCCTGCGCATGGCAGAGGGCCAATGGCCGCATCTCGACTTCATGACGCCGATCGGGGTTCTGGCCCTTGCGCCGATTGCCCTGTTCATCAAGGCCGGGGCCGGTCTGGGGCATGCGATCTTCTATGCGCAGATTCTGGTTGCGGCGGTCTTGTTGCTGCCGATGATGCGGGTGGCGACAAGCAGGTTGTCCGGGTTCTGGCCCTATGCCTATGGCGGATTTGTAATGCTTCTCTGCCTCGCACTGGTTCATGGTGAGGCACAGATCGCGATATCCATCTCCATGCACTACAACCGCTGGGCCTGGGCCGTTAGCTATATTGTCATTCCGTTGGCGGTTCTGGCACCTCTTGGCACGCCACGGCCCGCCCTGGACGGGGCGCTGATCGGAGCGGGAATGGCCGCCCTTGCCCTTACCAAAATCACCTATTTCGTGGCGTTTGCGCCGGGTTTGCTGATCGTCCTTCTGGCCCGAAAACAGATCATGGCCATCTTCGCGGCTCTTATCGCCGGTCTGGCGGTCGCTGCCGTTGTCACGATCTCGGCCGGGACGGACTTCTGGCTCGCCTATCTCAGGGATCTGCTGACGGTTGCACTTGGCGACAACCGGCAGGCACCAGGGGACGATTTCATATCCGTCGTTGTCTTGCCAGAGTACATTTTTGGCACATTCCTGCTGGTCGCGGCGATCATCTTTCTGCGGCAAGCCGGTCGCATGGTCGAGGGGCTGGCATTGCTGGTGCTGATGCCCGGCTGCTTCTACGTGACCTATCAGAACTTCGGCAATGATCCGCAATGGCTGTATCTTCTGGCGCTTCTGGCCTTCGTCCTGCGGCCCGAAGGTTCTGTCACCAACGGGTTCGGCTGGAACATGCGGTCAGCCTTGACCTTTGTTGGCGCCCTAGCACTGGCAATCGGCGGGGGATCGGCGATCAACCTTGCGTTCAGCCCGTGGCGTCACCTTGCCTCAGATGATGAGGATCGCATACCGCTTCTGTCGCGACTGGCAAAGCATGACGACGTCCTCACTTTGAAAAACCGCATGTATACGATCGACCGGCGCGACCCCTACGACACCCCCGGCGATCCGTTCGCCACGTTCCGTGTGGATGCCAAGCGGCCGGATCCGACCTATCTCAACGGTGAGGAGCTGGCGGAATGCGAGTTGGTGGGCGGGATTACCGCATGGTTTGAACTGGCGGTGGACGATCTTGACCAAGCCGGATACGCGGGATCGGCGATCATGGGCACGGATCTCTTTTCAGCTTACTGGATGTTCGGCGATTTCCGCACCGTCAAAGGGGCGGCACCCTGGTATTACGGAGGTGCCCCCGGGATCGAGAACGCCGACTACGTTGTCGTGCCGCTCTGTCCGATGTCACTCAAGCTCAGGGCGTCAATGCTCAAGGCGCT
>NZ_JBARVQ010000588.1:0-2067 GCF_049646345.1 Albidovulum sp.
ATCCGAGGCCGAGAATGCGCTGATAGCACGGGCGCGGCGGCTGCTTGGTGCCTATGACCGGGCCGAAATGATGATTCAGGCGGGCCTCTATGTGAAAGGCTCCGATCCGCTCATCGATGCAGCGATACGGGTCTGGCCCGCGCTCGATGCTTTTCTGGCCGAGGACGAGCCGGACGGTACAGCTGCAAGTTTTGCCCGTCTGTCCACGATACTGGCCGCTGCCGGTGATCCCGGCGGTTGACAGTCAGGGCCAAGGCCCCCCGTCGGAATTCAGGCATCGATCCGGACCCCGGGTGTCAGATCAGCCGGGAAAGCAACCCACCGCGATTGGCTGCTGTTTGCAAGAGGGTCAGTGCCGCGGAGGATGACGAATAACCCGCACCGACCTGCGTTTCGGACCGCAGCAGAAAGAGCCGGACAAGATCCTCGACTTTTTCAGGGTCCGAGAAGTCGGAGATGTCGTTTATGCCCAAAAAACTTTCAGCCTTGTCCTTGAAGGTTACAAGCTGCCGGTCGATGTCGACCGCCGCGAAGGCCGGCGGCAGACCGAGGGCGGTCTGAAAGACTTCGCGAAGTGGTGGCGAACCAAGCACGGTGAACCATTTCGCATCCGCAGACAGATCGCGACCGGCAAGGACTGCCAATTCGCGTTCGGCATTCATCGCCAGCCGCATCTGGTCGTTTGAATTGCCGACCGCCTCCTCGAACTGGCGGGTCTTGTACGAAGCAAGGATCTTGTCGGCGAAATCCGACAACTGGGTGCGGGGGATGGCGAAATCGCCAAAGCCGAAGGCCTTGGAGAGTTCCAGATAGCGTTTGTCCGAAAGCTTGTTGCCCAGCGCATCGGTATCGAGCGTTCCATCCTCCAGCACCTTGCGGATGAAATACTTGTTGTTGATATCGTCCGAGAGGCCAAAGGCACCTAGCGCAACGGACAAAAGCCGACGATCCGCCACCAGATCTTCGGCTGTCTGGATCGTGCCGATCTTTTCGCGAAAGTAGGCATCGTCACGCTGAATCTGATTGCTGGCGACAAATGCTTCTTTCTGTGCGTCGCGCGTGCGGGCCAGAAATTTCCAGCCCGCATACCCGCCGAACGGCACGACCGGCGAATAGGTCATGACCCCGAGGCGGCAAGAAGCCGGGCTTCGCGTGGCAAGAGCGCCCGCAGCGCCTTCATGGCCTGATAGAACTGCTCTTCCACGACCGCCGCAGTTGCTGCGTTGAGTTGCGCCCGGCTGTCGGCATCGGTCAGCGCCTGACTGAGCTGCTCGATCCCGCGCATGATCTGGTGGCGTGCTTCCTTGGGGTCGGCGTCCCCCGACAGGACGAGCTGGGCGATGTAGCACACCCGGCGCACCGGCGTGTTGACCTCTTCGGGATGGATCGCATCGCGCAGGCGAAGGATGTTGGCATTCGGCGTCATGATCGCCAGACGCGACCGCTTGTCGCCGTTTTCGATCACCGCACCATTGATCAGCACACGTTCGCGCGGCGCGAGTTTCAGGACCAGTCCGGTCATGCTGCTTCCCCCTCGTGTCGTAACCCCCGCATGACAGCCATATTGACGTCGACCAGAACCTCTGCATCCGCCTCACCGGCAAGAATGCGGCGGGTTTGGTGGACGGTAAATTCGGCCAGATAGAAAATCTGGGCCCGCAAATCCTGTGGCAGGCCGTTGGTTTTGGTCGCCACATCTGCAGCGAGTGCGTTCCAAAGGGCGCGGTTGTCGTGCAGTGCACTTACGAGGGCGTTGAAGTCGCCCCCTGTCCGCGCTGCCGATTTCAGGCGATGCGTGACCCTGGCAAAGACTTCGTATTCGGTTCCGCGTTCCGTGCGGGTGGGAATGGCGGCTGTGGCATAGGCCGTTTTGGCCAGAAATTGAGCGTTCACTTGGATACCTTCCGATGACGGTTGTCGTCACAACGCGGCTTTGCCGCGGGAAAGCCAGGGCGCTCGAAAGCGCCCCGGCGCCACTCGTTAACGGAACAGCGACAGGATGTTCTGCGGCGCCTGGTTGGCGATCGACAGCGACTGGATACCCAGCTGCTGCTGCACCTGAAGCGC